>CAYJMO010000005.1:0-49826 GCA_964371365.1 uncultured Oscillospiraceae bacterium | reverse complement strand
AATTCGGCATCACTGCGGCAGTCGGTAACCAGCACCCCATACCCATTTCGACGCAGAATATCCTCCACCTCGGTGAGAATTGTGGTGATAAACACGTTGGAGAGCTCCGGAATGACAATACCCACCATGTGTGTCCGATTGGTTTTTAACGCC
Source organism: uncultured Oscillospiraceae bacterium (assembly GCA_964371365.1). Taxonomy (GTDB): domain Bacteria; phylum Bacillota; class Clostridia; order Oscillospirales; family Ruminococcaceae; genus CAYJBH01. The sequence goes on along the minus strand of CAYJMO010000005.1, from coordinate 49,673 downwards.
CTTGCGGTGTTGTTCATGGTATATCCAAGCTTTGACACGGCTTCTTCTAATAGGATTTTATTCTCGGCGCGCAGGTTACCGCCGTTGAGATATTTTGAAACGGTGGCAATACCGAGACCGGTCTCCTTTGCAAGGTCTTTTATAGTGGCCATGATTAAACCTCACTTCCATCAGTTTCTACAAAAGCGAAACGTTTCGCTTTACTGACATAATATCATAACGAAAAGTTTATGTCAATAGATTTATCTCTATTTTTTTGAATAAAATTATATCATAATGATAATAATAAATTTACCGAATAAAAGAAGGAGGTGAATGTAATGAACAATCAGGGCGTACACTGTGATGTTTCAGAATGTAAGCATTACGTCCCGGGCAACTACTGTAAGTTAAATCTTATCAAGGTTACCCATCAGACAACCGGTGAAAAGGCGATGGACACACCGCATTTCTGTCTTAACTTCTCTCAGAAGTAGGAAAGATTTGATATAAAGGAATAGAGATTTGACCTATATTGCAAATCTCTGTTCTTTTATGTTAAAACTTATTGACATATAGTTTTTTAGTGATAAAATGAAGTAAAATTTATTTTTGAAAGGATACATAATGAAAAACGATAAAAAAGTTTTAAGAGTGCTTGCCTTTGAGTATCTTCGCCTGTTGAACACCGCCGACAACCACACGGCATACAAGCTGCAAAAGTCGGTTAATGATAACAAGATGATTCGTCCCGTTGTGCTGATTGACGAGCTCCCGTGGCACGAGATGAATATCGACAATTTCTTGACGCTTCAATGTGAGGACGACTATCTCAAATCGGTAGAGCAGTCCTTGCGCAGAAAAGTTTTTCAGTATAAATATTTTCCTGCCGACATGATTTTGTTGCCCTATGTTGCGATACAAAAGGTTATTCACTCCACCGGAAACGGACTTGTTGTGGACGAGACAATAATCGATCAGGGCAACGACAACAATATAGTTGCACATGAATATAACGACCTGTTTGAAAACGACGAGGACATTGAGAAGATAAAAAATCCCATTATATCCTATGATGAGCGGGAAACGATGCGCAGATTCAACCTTGTCAGTGAGATGATAGGGGATATCCTACCGATTAAGGTTACCGGTGTGCAACATGTTACCAACGTTGTCTGGGATGATATCTCGCGATACCGTGGGGTGTCGGCACTGTTAATGGATATGATTGACCGCCCCGAGTTTAGTCATGCATTAGTTCGCCGTCTCACCGACATAAAGATAGACGAGATGTTGCAGATGGAAAAACTTGGATTGTTTGAAAGCGAGCCAACCGCACTGCACTGCACAAGTATGCCGGTCAGCGACCTCGACCTGCCGGAAGGCGTGAGTGAGCGCACCCTCAAAAACGTATGGGGACGTGGCGCGGCACAGATTTTTGCCTCGGTCGGTAACGACATGCACGACGAGTTTGATATAGAATACATGAAAGAGACGATGGGTATGTGTGGTCTGACCTACTATGGTTGTTGCGAGCCGCTCGACCGCAAGATGGACATTGTGGAAAAGCTCCCAAACCTACGCAAGGTTTCTATAACCCCATGGGCGGATATCAACGTCGCCGCCGATGCTATAAGCGGTAGATATGTCATCGCGTCGAAACCCAACCCCTCGGCTGTCGCGGTGGGCAACCTTGATGCGGACAATCTTAAAAGTGAGATAAAAACGATACTCGATGCCTGTAAAAGGAATAACTGCTCCTTTGAGCTGACATTAAAGGATATCAGCACCGCCGGTGGCAATCCGAAGAACATCTTTGAGTGGGAAAAGATTGTTATGGATATGGTGAGAAATTATTAAGTTTAATAATGAAAGAGGATGTGATATTTTTATGTCATATCCTCTTTTTTGTTGACATTCATATTATTGTGATTTAAACTGAATATATAATGATAATTAAAAAGGAACTGTTTTGATAAAACATATTAAAATGTCGATGATACTACTTTCAATCTTTAGCCTTTTTATTTTAGGTGGTTGTAGCGATGAGCCGGCGAGCTCTACCTCGTCAACCTCCGATGTGGATATCGATCTTACGACACTTTCGAGCTCCATGGTCTATGCACAGGTTTACGACTTTCTCGCAAACCCGACCGACTACGAGGGGAAATCGATACGTGTCGAGGGGGAGTTTGTCTCGCAATATTATGATGTCACCGACATGACCTACTACTTTGTTATTGTCAACGATGCCACCGGATGTTGTCCGCAGGGGCTTGAGTTTTTTCCCTCAACCGATATCGAACTGCCACAGAGTGGGACAACAATATCTATAGTTGGGGAGTTTGTGTCCTATGATGAGAACGGCAACAACTACTATCGTATAGATGCAGACACACTTAAAATAGCGGCAATCTAAGTTTTCTTGCATCATATCACAATAAATTTTCTATTTTGCATTTTTATTGACTTTTTTCACATATTATGTTAAGATTATTGTGGTTAATTGTAACATACAAGGAGCATTAGTCATGAATTCAGAGATAAATTTAACTCTCAATAACGAGAATTCAGATAATTTTGAAATCAATTCCTCCGAAATGTTTAAATCAATATTAGAGGTTGCTCCCTTTGCGTTTAATCTTTGGAACAAGGACTTGCATAATGTGATGTGTAATGCACACATATTAAATGCTTTTAATATCGAACGACAAGAGGATTTTTTAAACGATTTTTTTAAATACTCTCCGCCGCTACAGCCCAACGGTGTGCCCTCTGGGGAGATGGCACGCATTCATTTTGATAATGTGAAAAAAAACGGCAAGGATGTATTTAATTGGCTTCACAATACGTCGGACGGTGTCGAGCTGCCCTGTGAAATTACGCTGATAAAGCTTGACACCTCTTTTAATGAAGAATATATTGTTAGTTTTATCAAGGATTTGCGTTCCAACTTATCCTATGGAAAGGCCAATAATCATTACGATTATTATTTTACCGACAAGCTCCCAAGGAATGTCTTGATGGAGGAGATGACAGAGCTATCGGACGAATGGTTTTTCTCTGTAGATTTAAGAACCGGTAAATTCTATTATTATAGTAAAATGTGGTTTAACAGCTCTAATGAGAATAGCGTAGTCACGGAAGATGAGATGTTAAAACTGGGACTTTTTCACGAGGATGACATTGTTTTTTATCGAGATGAGATGGAAAAGGTTCGGACAAGCGGCTTTAGCTCCTTTGAAATCAGATTAAAGAACTTAGAGGGCAACTACCGATATCACAAAATAACAAGCAAACTCGTACGCGACCGCTACAACACCCCTGTTTTTATTGTAGGTAAAGGCATTGATATTCATGAGCAACACGTTTTTGAAGAGCGCTCCCAAAAGGATTTACTGACAGATTGCTATAACAAAATAAGTGCTGAAAATATTGTGTCGGAAAAACTTGTATCAAACAGCAACTCCATCCATACATTTTTTATAATAGATATCGATAACTTTAAATCGATAAATGATAATTTCGGACATTTTTTCGGTGATGAGGTTCTAAGGGATATCTCGACAGGATTAAAAACCGCCTTTCGAGATATTGATATTGTCGCGCGAATAGGCGGAGATGAGTTTATTATCTTTGTGGAGAACCTGTCCGATGTAGACATCATTACACAAAAGGCGGAAAAAATTCTTGAGGTGTACCGAAAGAGTTATTCCGGTGAATACAAAGACTATTCCATCTCCGGGAGTGTAGGAATTGCGCTTTTCCCTCGTGATGGTACGACCTACGACGAATTGTATCAAAATGCGGATAAGGCGCTAAATCAGGCAAAGATACAAGGGAAAAATAGGTTTATGGTCTATACCGATGACCTTAATATCGGCACCACAAGAAGCATTACGAAAATAGAAAACGCCAACAGAATGGCAAGTTCATATTTTGATTATGATCTAATATCCGCCGTGTTTAATATTCTTTATGAAAAAAACGGTGATAGCGACTCCATTAATTTAACACTAAGTTATCTATGTCAAAAATACGGTGCCGATAGGAGTTATATCTTTGAAACTTTAGACGGTGGCATTACGCTGAACAACACCTTTGAATACTGCAATGCAGGCATCAGTAGCGAGATAGACAACCTACAGGATCTCCCATATGAGTTATTTGCGGATTTCCTTAGCAAGGCGCACAATGACATCATCTATTCCAACAATCTAAGGGAAACTTTAGAGCTCGACAAAGCCTTTGAAATTATGGATGACCAGGGCATCCTGTCTTTTGTTCATGCTCAGATTAAACGCGATGGGCAGATGACATTCTTTATCGGGCTTGACGACTGCACAAAAACAAGAATATGGACCGAAAGAGAGATTAACAGCCTACAGTATATAGGAAAGCTTTTATCCATAATTTTACAGGGTGCCCATCTGAGAGATAAGATAAACACCCTTGCAATCAACTCCAAAAATTCAGCCGAAATATTAGACAATTCCGACCACATAGTTTATGTGAGCGATCTGAATTCCTATGATCTGCTCTATGTAAATGAGGCGGGTAGAGTTGCAATGGGCGCCGCCACCAGAGATGAATTGATCGGAAGAAAATGTTATGAAACTATACAGGGGAAGGACAAACCCTGTGACTTTTGTACAAACCATCTGCTTGTTGAAAATGAATACTATGTTTGGTCTTATTACAACCCGATGATTGATAAAACATTCTTATTAAAAGACAAACTTATGTGTTACAACGGCAGTGCGGCGAGGGTAGAGATTGCTACCGACATATCGGAAATAACAACACTGGAAAAAACACTGACCGACAAACTTGCCGATGAACATTTTTTAATGAACTGCGTAGAGATGTTACATTCCGGGAACGAGCCCGATATATCGATATATTCTCTGCTAAAGGCGGTGACAAACTATTATGACGCCGAAAGAAGTTATATATTTGAAGTGTCGGATTGCGGGAACTATATTAGTAATACATATGAGTATTGCAAAGAGGGGCATGTACCATATAAAGACAAGCTACAAGATCTTCCTGCAGACGAACTCCGTGTTCTGCTGAATAAGTGTGAATCACACGAGGCATTTCACCTTAATGTTAACGAACTTGACAAATCTTCGCTTGAATATGAGCTTATGGAACTTCAAAAACTTGAAGATATTACCATAGGAGCAATCAGGGTAGAGGGAAGGGCGTTGACCGGTTTCGTAGGTGTTGATAACTCAAATAATAACAAGAAAAAAACTTCTATTATTAGGACAGTGGCAAAGTTTACCGCAACATTTCTTGACGAGACAGAGTATTTCGCAAAGCTAAATATGCTCAGCTATTACGACACACTTACAGGGTTAAAAAATAGGAATAGCTACAGCCTTACATTAAAGGAGATTGACAACCGGATAGACACTTTAGGCGTGTTATATGTTGATATTATGCAGCTCAGCACCATAAACGATGCAAAGGGTATAGTATTCGGTGACAGTATTTTGGTCAGGTTAGCTAATATATTGCAGGAGATTTTTGAAGACAAGGTTTATCGTGTGGGCGGCGATGAATTTGTGGTCATCACGGTAGATGTAGAGGAAACTGATTTTGAAAATAGCATCACGTTGTTAAAGGAAAAACTTAACGTTGAATCGGAGTTTAACACAACAATAGGCTATACATGGAATAAAAATTTCAAGAGTACAAACGGCAAATTAAAGGAGTTGCACGAGGGAGAGAACTACGCCAGAATACTTCGTGATAACCTGGAGAGGGAGATTTCAAGCGGCAAATATGTCGTATATATGCAACCGCAGGTAGACTTTATGACCTCAAAGGTTGAAGGAGCTGAGGCACTTGTAAGACGTATCGGGGCAAACGGTGTGCTTCAACCCCCCGGCTTTTTCCTGCCATTCTATGAAAAGGAGGGCATAATATCGAAAATTGATGAATTTGTATTCAAAACAGTCTGTAAAACCATGAAATCATGGAAAGATGACGGGGCTCAAAATTTACCCACCATATCTGTCAACTGTTCACGATTGACTATTTCTGAAAAAGGAATTGTCGAGAATTTCTCCATGATATGTGACAACTATGGTGTTGATCGCTCTAAAATAGTGATTGAAATAACAGAGACGATTAACGGGATAGGAGAAAATATATTATCCGGCATTATTAAGGACTTTTCAGAGGCGGGATTTTTGGTATCGCTCGACGATTTCGGTAGCGGATATTCCAATCTAAACTCTCTTGTTGTGTCCGATTTTGATGAGATTAAGATTGATATGATGCTGGTGGGCGGTATACATAATAATAAAAAGTCAAAGGTTTTGACACAGCTGGCGATTAATCTTTGTAATAGTCTTGATGATCTCATATCGGTGGCCGAGGGAGTGGAGAATAGATCACAACATGATATTTTAAGGGACATGGGCTGTAGAATAGGGCAGGGGTACTACTTCGCGAAACCAATGTCGATCGATGAATTTACCGCCGAATATGTAGGCGCTTTACAGTAATTAAAGAAACGATGACCTCGGCGTTTTCTGCCGAGGTCATCGTTTTAAAATATATAATAAAAAAACTATATCGACAAATCCCTCTTTCTATAAACAAGACCACCGATAATCAAAGCTACAACATAAATCACAATATATGCGACAAGGCTATACATTGTTTGATCGGAAAGTGCAATTACCTCCCCCACATGAAGCGTGATAAAGGGTGAGAAGTACGCCAACCACTGCGCATTATCCCCCAACAATTCACCTAAATAGCCGAGCATGTAGCTCAAAAGAACCACCGATGCCACCACAGAACCCGTGCCGATTTTAGCGTTTATTCCGGCCAACATAAAGCCAATTCCACCAAATAATAGTGCGGAAAAACTCGTTATCTTTGCCGAGGCGATGATGTCTGCTAAAATAAAGCTCTCGCCGCCGCCGATAAAGCCGCACGCTATAACAGAGATGATTGCACCCGACAGAATTAATGCAACCGCTATTAATGCCGTGACATATTTGGATATATATATTTCCAACCTGCTGACTGCAAGGGAGTTTAAAAACTCTATGGACTTTGATTTTTCTTCCTTTGTTATTAACCGTGCTGAAAAGGTAGCGGAAAAAATTGATACTGCAACTAAAATAAGGTTATATATCATTCCATAATATGTGACATAATTTGACATGTCGGACATGTTTTCCATTCCGACAAACTGCATTAATTCCGCAGGCATTGCATCAAACTTTGCCTGTGCTAAATCCTGTATCGACGGAAAAAGAATCATGTAAAGGGTCATTATAGCAAAAATAGCAATGCCCCAACCGATTATTGTCTTTCTTGTGGTTATCAGATTAAAACTACAAAGTTTGATAATATTCTTTATCTCAATATTTTTCATAGATTCAACACCCATCTTCTTTTTCACTGGTTTTGTAATAGGAAATAAACTCATCTTGCACGGTTTTTGTCTTTATTTCAACGCTTTCTAAATCCAATTTTGCGAGTTTTTGTATGAGTAGGTTTATATCCTGTTCCAGTTCATAACTCTCGGAAATACCGTCCTTTGTGGTATAGGAAACTATCTGCTTATGTTTGATTTTAACGTCCTTCATATCGAAATAGTCTGCAATCTCACCATCGACTATGATTGCAACCTTATTGCAGTATTTTTCTATTTCGGTTAAATTATGACTTGATAAAAAAATGGTTTTGCCGTTATCTCTTTGTTTTAGCAACAGCTCAAAAAATTTGTTTTGCATGAGTGGGTCAAGCCCGTTGGTCGGCTCGTCCAATATCATGAGCTCTGCATTTTTTATAAAGCCTTGGATTAAGGATAATTTTTTCTTATTGCCAAAGCTCAACTCATCAATTTTCTTTGATAGATCAAGCTCGAAATATTCACAGAGCTCTCGCATCTCCTCCACGGAAGTTTTGGTAAATCCCAGCGCAAACTTCAGTAACTTTTCACAGGTGATATTTTCATAAAACGCTGATTCACTTGGCACATAGCTGACGATGTTTTTTATTGCTTTGCTATCCTTTTCGCTGTCAAGCCCTAATATCTTGATCTTTCCGTGTGTAGGGTTTAACATGCTCAACATGGTCCTTAATGTTGTGCTTTTCCCCGCTCCGTTTTTACCGACAAAACCAACAATTTGACCTTTATCAACCGATAGATTTATACCTTTAACAGCGGTGAACTTCCCGTACGACTTAACAAAATCTTTGATTTCTATTACACTCACAGTAACCCTCCACTATAAATATCCAAAGAAACCTGATGCAAATATTGAGAAAATAAGAATTCCCATAGACGATCTACATCTATGGGAAATCTGGTGCCGCTGACCGGAATCGAACCGGTACGGTATTTCTACCGAGGGATTTTAAGTCCCTTGCGTCTGCCAATTCCGCCACAGCGGCGACGCTATTGTTATTATATAAAATAAATAACAAAATGTCAATCCTTTTTGAGATGATATTAATAGACTTTTATTTACGTTCACAAAAAATCCTACTATTAGCAACATATATAGTCATTCAACTATAAAATAGCAATATTTCTAAGATTATCAGCAATATTTTTGATTGCATTTACAGAATTATTGCATTAAAATAAAAGAAAACGGGAGCTGTATTATGAGTTATGATAAAGCAAAATTGCGTTATGAATCCATTGGAGTTGACACCGAAAGGGCAATTTCTCTCCTTTCAAAACTGCCGGTGAGTATCCACTGTTGGCAGGGTGACGATGTCACAGGATTTGACAACAAGGACGGAGGTGCCGGAAACGGCATACAGACCACCGGCAACTATCCCGGCAAGGCACGATGCTTTGACGAGTTGACCGCCGACTTTTTAAAGGCGGCCGAGCTTATCCCAGGGAAAAAAAGGATAAACCTGCACGCCTGCTATGCCGTGTATAACGAGCAAAACGGCGGATGGGTCGATCGCGACAAACAGGAGTTTAAACATTTTACCGCGTGGGTGGATTTTGCCAAAAAAAATGACATAATGATTGACTTTAACCCCACCTTATTCAGCCATCCCATGGTCAAGGACGGATTGACACTGTCCAGTCCGGACGACAATGTGCGCCGATTTTGGGTTGACCATTGCATCGCCTCCCGTCGGATTGCAAACGAGATAGGGGAGAGTCTTGGCTCACCGGTGCTCAACAACATCTGGATACCGGACGGCTTTAAGGATACCCCTGCCGACAGGATAGGTCCGCGTCTGCGTCTCAAGGACTCTCTGGATAAAATTTTTGCAGAAAAGCTCCCCTGCGTAATTGACTGCGTCGAGAGCAAGTTTTTTGCAATCGGGGTGGAGGCATACACAGTCGGATCAAATGAGTTTTATATGGGATATGCCACCGCGAACGAGGGGGTATACTATCTGCTCGATGCCGGACATTTCCATCCGAGTGAGATGATTAGCGACAAAATATCCTCCTTGCTCTGTTTCTTTGATAAGGTGCCGCTACATGTGACACGACCGATGAACTGGGATAGCGATCATGTTGTCAACTACACCGACGAGATAATGGAGATATGCAAAGAGATTGTGCGCTGTGACGCTCTTGATAAGGTTCTGGTCGGGCTGGACTTTTTTGATGCATCGATAAATCGTGTTGCTGCATGGGCGATCGGTACAAGGGCATTTCAAAAGGCGATGCTCTTCGCGCTGTTGCAACCAAACGACTGCATAAAATCATTGCAGGACGAGGGGAACTTCACCAAAAAGATGATGGTCATGGAGGATGTTAAGATGATGCCCATCAACGAAGTATGGGAGGAATACTGCCGTCGAGAGGGTGTCAAAGGCGACTTTGAATGGTATAGCGAGGTCGAGGCGTATGAAAATGATGTTCTGTTAAAAAGAGGTGTGTAGATGGGCAGATATTGTATCATCGTAGAGGTTAAAGAGGAGAGAATCGAGGACTATATTAAACTGCACAAGGAGCCATGGCGCGAGATGTTAGAGGCTATAAGAGAGAGTGGAATAAAGGACGAGATTATATTTTTTCATCGCAACCAATCCATCATCATTCTTGACTGTGAGGAGCATGAACTCTGCAACGCTAAACTGCGCGCAACCGAGGTCTGTAAGCGTTGGGACGCGCTGACCCTGCCCTGGTTTGAGCCGAGTGGATTTGAGCAGGCAGAACTGATATTCGACCTCAATCGCCAGTTAGAGGGTGAGACGACTAAATTATAAAGGAAGATAATAATGTTTGAACAACAAAAAAAAGATATGCAGACGATCTCAAACTACGCCGGTGCGCGACTTGACTTTGTTCAGGGCGGCGGCGGCAACTCCTCCTATAAATTCGACGATACCTTGATGGCGATAAAGGCGAGCGGCTATTCCATGTCCGATATCACGCCCACAACAGGTTATGTGACCGTCAATTATGCTAAAATCTTGTCAGATTATAGTGCACTATCCATAAAAACTGATGTGGATATAGAGGCGGAAACTTTGAGGATAAATCTCGACAGTATAACCCCCATCGATGATATGGAAAGCACAAGACCGTCGGTTGAGGTGGGTTTTCATTCCTATCTAAAACGCGCAGTTATTCACACCCACAGTGTTTATTCCAACCTGCTCTGTTGCTCTAAAGAGGGCAGGGGACTGCTCGAGGAAATATTCAAGGACAGCGGTCTTGGCTATGTCTATCTTCCGTTCATCAGTCCGGGCTATACCCTGTCAAAAGAGCTTGCCGACGCTGTACATGCATTTAAGAAGAAGAACGATAAACAGCCGGAACTTATCTTTATGCACTCCCATGGCATTATCGCACATGCCGACAATGCAAAAGATGCAATAACTATACATGAGCGTGCAAACGAGCTTATCAAAAACTATTTTAAAGCCGCCGACTTTCCTCCATGCATACTGGAAAAATCTGAAGACGGCTACACCGCTCAAGGTGAGTTTTTAGGAAGGTTTATAGAGGAGTTTTCGGCAGGGGAGAGCTATTTTGAGAATGTCATTCTCTACCCCGACCAGATGGTTTATCTTGGCACTAATATTGGCAATAGTATTATCGTAGACGGTAAAGAAATGACGGTATCATTTAAAATGTCCGAGAAAAAGGCTCAGACCGCGCTGGAGGTCATGACCGGCGTTGCCTATATTATTTCCGAAATAAAACGTCTAAACCTAACGCTGGAGACACTCTGTGAAGAGGGAGTGGAGTTTATCAGAAACTGGGAAAGTGAAAAATATAGGGCATCGCTCGAGGCTTAACTATGGGAATCTTGAATTAACGTAATGATTTTTTGAGCCTTTAAGGCATCTAAAAAAACATAGTTAAACTCATGCATTATGCTGTTGCCTTTAATTTTAAAGTTGGCAATTTTGGGATTTTGTCTTTGTATAATATCATAAACAAAGGAGATTGCGAGGCCGTTTTGCGCAATCTCCTCGATTATTTTGTTGCTACTTATTACAGATTTGTTCTTAAAATTATCCACCTCATACCCATGAGAGGACAGGAATTTTTCCAGAACACTTCTCGTGCCGGAGCCTTTTTCCCGCAGGAGGATATTTTCATGCAATAAATCCTGCAACTCCACCTCTTTATAGGCGAATTTGTGATCTGTAGAACATATCCCAACCACCTCTTGATCCGATATTTTTGAATGTAGATATTTATTCTTATCGACATACCCCTCAAGCAACAAAACGTCTAACTCAAAATGATTTAACCTAATTAATAGATTTTCGGTGTTGTCAATAATAAAGTTAAGTTCATACTCCTCATTTAATATTAAAGAAGAGATAGCGGTATCAAGTGTATATTCACCAATTGTTTTTGTGGCACCTATATTTATCTGCATTCTATCCTTTTGCATCAGCTCTTCCTTAACAAATAGGCTCTGTGAGATGATGTTTCGAGCATATTTTTCAAGTTCGGTGCATTTTTTCGTTTTTTCAAGCTTTCTGCTCGTGTAGTCAAAAAGTTTGCAGTTATAAAACTGTTCTAAATATTTAATATGTTGTGTAACCGCCGGCTGTGTCATGTTTAGATTTTCTGCAGTTTTATGATAGTTCATCACGCTACAGAGCTCCAAAAATGTATAAATTCTGTTATCTAACATAACTCTCCTTTAAATAAATAATTTTTATCAAAAGATAATAAATGATTATTTTATTTTATCACAATACTATGTTAAAATCAATACATAAAGTAACAGGAGTTGGATTTATGCTTAAAAAAACCGTCAACATCGTCCCCGGAGTATTTGCGGCGTTAATAATCGCAACAATATCGGTTATTATAGAGGGGTTGTTGCCGATACATCTCATCGGCGCGTCTGTAATCGCACTTTTTATCGGCATTATAATCAACTCCTTTTTCAACACCTCCGTCCTTAAAGTCGGATTAAAATTCACCTCAAAAAAGATATTAAAGTTTGCTATTATACTTTTGGGAACTTCGCTTAGCATACAGACTATTTTAAATGTCGGTGCATTGTCTCTCGCCGTCATGTTATTTACATTGCTGACCTGTTTTGGCGGTGGTTATTTTATCGGCAAGGCGCTTGGACTGGACTGGAAACTATCCAATTTAATCTCAGCCGGCACCGGCATCTGCGGAGGGTCTGCCATAGCGGCGATAGCACCGGTCATCGACGCAGAGGATAAGGATATAGCCTATGCAATGTCCGCGACATTTCTGTTTGACATGCTGATGATTCTTGCATTTCCGTTCATGGGGCACATGTTGGAACTCAGCGACATGGCGTATGGTCTTTGGGCAGGGACTGCGGTCAACGATACCTCCAGCGTGGTTGCAGCGTCCTATGCCTACAGTGAGGCGGCAGGGGACTTCGCCACCATGGTTAAACTAACGAGGACGCTGACAATAATTCCGACAGTATTGGTATTTGCTTATATTAACATTCGTATCAAGTATAAAGAGCAACCCAAAAAGGAAAAAGCGATAGGAAAGGTAAATATTCTTTCCATTATTCCGTGGTTTATTTTAGGCTTTGTTGCACTTTCTATAGTAAACAGTGTGGGCTTAATTCCAACCGAAATATCGATTGTTTCAAAGGATGTCAGCAAGTTTTTAATGGTAGCATCACTTGCCGCAATTGGAATGAGTACCAACATTAAGGACATTAAAAAATCAGGTCCTGCGCCGATGTTACATGGATTTATTATCTCTGCATTAGTTGTTGTTGTAGCAATAACCGTGGAGTGGTTTATGGGAATTGTTTAGATAGGATAAATACTAAAAAAGAAGCTGGCACTTATAAATGAGTGTCAGCTTTGTTTTTGAAAGGATGTCTCAAAATCTCCTAATGAGTATTCCTTTCATAAATTCGGTATCATTATGTGAATTGTATACTGTTTGCTTTTCTTCTTCGGTGCAATTAAGTAGTATCTTAATTTCGGAATCTCTTTTAACTAAATCAATGATGCAAATTATGGCATCTACACCGATGGTATTATCAGAGCCTTTCCAAACATCGATACCGCCACCATCCATAGAGGATGTATTTTCAAGATATCCATAGTCAACATGATAAATGAAATCGGGATACTTTGGATGAGCGGTACCTTTAGGTCTGTCAATAATGACCTGTGTAGAACTTATCAATTCGTCAATCGCTGTCCAAAAATTATTATTGGTGTTCATAAATCCTCCTGTCATTATGTAAACAGTCTCTATACACTTATTATACATAGATCGATACATATACGCAACATACAAAACATATTTATCTTATTATATAAAAAAATACAATTCCTCTCCCCTCAATTTCGCTAAATTTTTATTTAGCGAAATTACATCTCAAAAATTATTGACTTCCCCAAATAACTATGATAAAATTTAACTGTATTATTAACGGAATAAATTTACATGAGCAACTATGTTTTTTCAAAGAACAATACCCATGACGACTGCCCCGAACTGCTTATCGAATATCTTACCCACCTTAGGATTATAAAAACTCGATCGGAGCGAACCGTCAACGGCTACTATATCGATCTCAAGATGTTTTTGCGCTATCTTGTACTTACTCGTGAAAATCGTTTTGACAACATAATCGAAAATGATGTCGATATTCGCCTGTTGGAGGATGATTTTTTTAAGGCTATTAATCGTCGTGAAATTTTCTCGTTTATAAAGTTCCTTGCCGACAGTCGTGACAATACCGTCTCTAAGTCGGTTGGTGTCGGTGTTACCGCACGGGCTCGAAAACTTTCCGCAATAAAAGGCTTTTTAAAATTCCTCACCGTCGATAAAGGTGTGTTGAAGGAAAATCCGGCAAAAGATATAGACTCTCCCCCACCTCGCAAGTCTCTGCCAAAGTATCTTACACTTGAGGACAGCAAAAAGCTCCTTTCGGAGGAGGCGGTGTTGGACTCTCGTGAATATTGTATATTAATGCTGTTTTTAAACTGTGGTATGCGTCTGTCGGAACTGTGCGGCATCAACCTCACCGACATTCGTGAAAATAGCATCAGAGTGCTCGGTAAGGGCAATAAAGAGCGCATAGTATATCTTAATGATGCATGCATTAAAGCGATCGACGAATATATCGCCGACCGTAATAAAATTGAAAACATAAAGGATGACAAGGCTCTTTTTATTGGTCCGAAAACCCGAAAAAGACTCTCTTCTCGCCGCGTTCAGCAGATTGTGGAGGGGTGTTTGCACCGCGCCGGTCTGTCCGGCATGGGTTATTCCGCTCACAAACTGCGCCACACCGCCGCAACTTTGCTCTATCAATACGGCAAGGCGGACATGCTCGCCCTTAAGGAAATTCTTGGACATGAGCATGTATCCACCACCGAAATTTATACACATATTTCCCAAAAAAAGCTGATGGAGGCTGCAACCTCCTCACCTCTCGGCGATATAACACCGCCAAAACTTAAATAAAATAGTGTGTAGGTGGTTCCTACTGCTCTAAATTCTCCTCGGCGAGTTGTTCCCACTCGGCATAGGCATCGTCGTGCTGTTTGTGGGTGATTTCCAGTCGCTCCGTAATATCCATCAATCGCTCATGGTCGGTGCAGACCTCCGGCTTTGAAAGGTCGACGGTGAGCTCTGTTATAAGATTCTCACACCGCTCAATCTCGCTTTCAAGCTCCTTTAACCGCCCGCGAACGAATGCTCGTTTTTGCCGTCCTGCCTTGCTCTTGCCGGCATCGGCGCGCTCCTTCGATGGAGTTTTTTCCACCTCGCTGTCAACGGTTATATTTTCTATCATCTCGGCGTAGTTTTCATACTGCACCACCGCCCTATCCTTTATATATAGTATAGGACAGTTGAGTTGAGACATCAAATATCGATCATGAGAGACTATAAGCAAAGTCCCCTCATAGCCACACAGCGCACCTGTAAGGCTATCACGTGTGAAAAGGTCAAGGTGGTTGGTCGGCTCGTCCATCATCAAAAAGTTGGAGCGCTCCAGCGTCATCTCGGCAAGTCTCACCCGTGAAGATTCACCGCCTGAGAGTGTACTGCACTCCGCAAAGACATCATCGCCGCGGAACAAGAATTTAGCTAATAGGTCACGCGCCTCCTGCTCGGTAAATTTTGGTCGAAGGGCACGAATTGCATCTATCACACGTCCGGCGCGTCGCTCCTGATGTTGTTTAAACACGGAGCACTCCACCCCAAGCCCGAAGCGTATAAACCCTTCGGCGCGGTGTTCTTTGGTCAACACCTTTAAAAGTGTGGACTTTCCGGAGCCGTTTTCGCCTGCTATTATGATCTTATCCCCTCGGAGCATGTTGAGCGAGACATTCTCCATCAACAGCTTATCACCGGCGGTTACGGTAAGCTCCTTGCATACCAATATGTCCTTATATGGCTCACTCGAGACAGAAAAGGAGAAATTAAATCGATTTTTCGATATAATAGGCTTATCGGTGACCGTTATCTTGGCAAGCTGTTTTTCCCTGCTCTTTGCCATCTTAGCGGTGGAGGCGCGCACCTTGTTCTTGGCGATGTACTCCTCCAATTTCTTGACTGTCTTCAGCTCGGCATCACGTTTTTTTTGCATGGCCGCCGCCGCGTCTAACTTAGCCTCAAAATAGTTTTCAAACCTGCCTTTGAACTCGATCAGCACACCGCGCTCCACCTCCCATATCATCTGGCAGACGTTGTCAATAAAGGCGCGGTCGTGGGTGACGGCTATGACCGCGCCGCGAAATTCACGCAGTTCCTGTTCTAAAAATCCGATGGTTGCAAAGTCGAGATGGTTGGTCGGCTCGTCGAGCAACAAAACGTCCGGCGCTCCGAGCAGGAGTTTTGCAAGTCGCAGTCTTGTCGCCTCGCCGCCGGAAAGGCTGTCGGTTCTGCGTTCATACATATCCTTAGAAAAACCAAAACCGGAAAGTAGTTTATTTATCCGGGTGTCGGCGTTATAGTAGTCACAGGCGAGGACAATTCGCTCCGCCTCGTCATGTTGATGGATAAGCTCGGCGTCGTCATGCCGATGTGTCATCAACTCCTCTAACTCTCTCATACGCGCGAGTGCTTCCCTCGCCGATTTAAAACAGGATTTCATCTCGGAAAAGAGACTGCTCCCGTCCTCGAAGTCGTTGTGCTGTGAGAGATAGCCAAGACGCAAACCTCGCGCGACGAACAGATCGCCGTCATCATGGTGGATTTCACCGGCAATTATCTTCAAAAGGGTGGTTTTTCCCGCACCGTTCTCCCCTATTATCGCTATGCGGTCGCTTGCCGATATGGTGGCATTGACACCGCCGAGTATCTCGTTCGCGCCGTAGAATTTTTTAATTTCAGTCAGTTGCAGTATCATTATTATTTTTATTATGTGCATTCAGCCAGTCGAGTAGCTGAGCAAATACCTCTTCTTTATTAGTCTCATTTATCAGTTCATGCCGTGCATCGGGATAAAGACGCATCGTCAAATCCTCAATACCTGCCTGTTTATATAGTTCAAAAGCCTCGGCGACACCGACACCATACAGCCCAACCGGATCCTCGTTTCCGCTGATAAAAAGCATGGGGAGTGTTTTAGGTGTCTTGGCAACAAAATTAATGTTGTTCGCCTTATAATGGATGGAAAATAGCTCATGTAACGCCGAGGTTGTAAATTTGAACATGCATTTTTTGTCGTTGACATAGATGTCGACAACCGCCTCATCCCGTGTTAACCAATCCATGGTGGTGCGCGGC
Organism: uncultured Oscillospiraceae bacterium; assembly: GCA_964371365.1. Lineage (GTDB taxonomy): Bacteria > Bacillota > Clostridia > Oscillospirales > Ruminococcaceae > CAYJBH01. Next base: position 32,506 of record CAYJMO010000005.1, on the reverse strand, counting down.
TCTTTAATGCGTAGGTTAAAGCCTTTAAATGCAAGGTCGTTGAGCATTTTAGAGTGGCTGTGAGCGCCCTTTAATACTCTAAATAGGTCGGAGAAGAACAGTGCGGATTTAATAGACTCGTTAGGGCCACCGGTTCCGCTTATGATGACACCATCCGGCAGTCTGTTTTTATATGTATAACACAAAACTCGGGTGAAAAAACTCCCCATACTGTGACCGAAGATATAGTAGGGCAGATCACCGAAACGCTCGCGCGTTTTCTCCATCAATCGTGCGATATCGCGCAGGACAAAGACATGTGAGCCTTTGCTGCCGAAATAACCGTCCTCTCCCCCATTATCGGAGGTCTTGCCGTGCCCTAAATGGTCATTGCCGACAACGATATAGCCGTTATCACTCAAAAACTCTGCAAAGTGACGATATCTCGCGATATGCTCTGTCATGCCGTGAACGAGCTGTACTATACCTTTAGGCACCGTTTTATCCGGCTCCATGGTGTAGACCGCAAGGGTGTTTATACCATCGGTGGAGGGTTGGGTGCTCATCTCAAAATCTCGCATAATGTTACCCCTAAAATTATCATCCATTTATATTATGCCTGTTTATGATGATTTAGTCAAGGTATCGTAACAAAATATTGTTTTTTTTCACAAATTATGTTATAATCTATGTGTAATAATGTAGAGGACTAATCGATGGTTAATCTGGATTTTGACGCAATGACAGCCGGTGTTAAGCCGGGTGGACTGAATTCAAAACAGACTATAAGAATTCTGATGTGCTATATTATCGACTCCATGAAAGAGCCGATAACGCAGTACCAGATAGAGCGTGCCATGGTGGAAAACGAACTTGTCAACTACTTTGAGATTGGCGATGCACTGTCTCGTCTTGAGAAAAGCGATCTTATAAAAATGAACGACAAGGGTGGGTACACCGTGACAAATGATGGTCATATGGTGGCACAGACCCTGCACACCGAGGTACCGCTCACGGTGCGTGAACAGGCATACCATGCCGCAATAAACTGCATGGAATATACAAAACTTGCCGAGTATACAAGGGTGAGTATCGCCAAAACACCCCAAGGTGATTATGCAGTGACCTGCAAATTGCTGGATGGTGAGGTGGAGATTTTCAGCATGATGATGACGTTCGACGAGGAAAATCTCGCGGAGTATATAAAGGAGCGTGTCTTTAATAATGGTAACGAAATATATCAATGTATGCTCGCTACCCTGACCGGCAACACCTCGTTATACAGCGAGGCGATGAAGATAATGAAAAAGATGTAGGACATACTATTTTTTATTGAATTATCCATATATTGAGACGCTAAAATATGGACGATTAAGGGTGTGTCCCTCTTGACATCCACAAAATATATGTGTATAATTAAAGCCTAAAGTGCTACTGTAGCTCAGTTGGTAGAGCAGCTGATTCGTAATCAGCAGGTCGAGCGTTCAAGTCGCTTCAGTAGCTCCAAAAACCCACTGTAAAGTATTATATCTTTACAGTGGGTTTTTGTTTTATGACATATTATATCTTGACAGCCGCCTTGATTATCGTCTCCTTCTTCTCGATACATTCCTCCATTGCATTTTGGAGGTTGTCGAACTCAAAGATGTCGGTGACAAGGTCGTTTAGCTTTATATTGCCGCAGGCGACCGATTCTATAGCCATGGGGTAGATGTGGCGGTAGCGGAAAACCGTTTTAAAGGTCAATTCCTTGTTCAGCGCGACACTGGTCTCGAGTGTGGACTCACCGGTTGCGCTGTAGCCGACAAGGACGATAGTGCCACCTTTTTTCAGCGAGTGGATAGCGGAGTTGACCACCGCAGACACGCCGGAGGTGTCGATAGCGAGGTCAAAATCAATGCCAAGCGAGGAAATGTCCTGCGTCTTTGTGTTTATCACGCCGTCAGCACCGAGTGTTTCTGCCTTTTCAAGACGACTGTCAAATATGTCGGCGATATAAACCTTGGACACGCCATAGGCTTTGAGTGCGAGTAGCGAGCAAAGGCCGATACAACCTGCACCGAAGACGACAGCGGTCTGTCCCGGTTCGGCACCACCCTGTTTTGCGGCGTGCAATCCGACGGCAAGTGGCTCTATCATTGCACCCTCGAGAGAGGTGACCTTGTCCGGAAGTTTAAAACATAGGTTTGCCTCATGTGCCACATACTCCGAAAATACACCGTCCACAGGTGGGGTCGCAAAGAATATTACATCGGGGCACAGGTTGTATTTTCCACCTCGGCAGAACTCACACTCACCGCAGGTCTTGCCCGGTTCTAATGCTACACGATCCCCGACTGCAAGATGGGTGACGTTTTGTCCGAGAGCAACGACGGTGCCGGACGCCTCATGACCTAACACAAAGGGGGGCTCGACCACGAAATCACCGATACGACCGTGCTCAAAATAGTGCACATCACTGCCACATATTCCGACATATTCGAGTTTAACCAGCACTTCGTCCGGTTTGCAGGTCGGAATTTCACGACGAATAAATTCTATCCTGCCTATGTCGGTCATTACCGCAACCTTCATGTCCTTGCCCATCTTTTTTCCTTTCATTCGAGTGTTTATATACCTATATATTACTATATTTTATTATGATATGCAATACAAATTGGAATAAAAGTATTTTATTCGGTATATTCCACCGCAACACTGCCGGTATTCACCGATACCTCTATCGGTACTCCGCCATCCCCTACCACAGTCGGCGTCGGGAGGGTGTCATCCTCGATATTTAATGTTCCAAGTTCAATTATCGCTTCAACCTTATAATCCTCTCTCTCTCCTTGCAGTTGGAGGAAAAGATCTCCGAGTGAGATTTCAAGCTCCCCTTTTTGTGTTATTTCGACATCCTCGGCACGCATACTGCCGGTTGATAGGGTGGCGGAAAATGAGCCGATCGTAGCATCATCAATATTAACATCACCGATCGAAGAGCCTATACTTAGCAAACTTGTCTCTATGCCGTTCATGCTCACCATGCCGGTGGACATAGTCGTTGATATAAGGTCAGCGGTGACGTCGTTCAATTCGATATCACCGAGATCAGCGTTGATACCCACACTTTCGGCTACAACCTCGTCCATCTCAATGACACCCACAGAGTTGTTGAGGCTAATTTCATCGAGCCGGACATTTGCCGGTATTGTAATCTCTACAGTGTGATTTTCGGCATTCCAACTGCCGATGCCAAACATTCTAAACCTAACATCATTGACCTGTTTTATTTCTGCTGTGTTTCCTTCAATTGTAAATTCCACATATTTTTCGTTATATTTAACCGAGAACGTCTCCCCTTTTTTCACCGAGAGCAGCTCACAGATGCTGACATCAGCATCGATATTTTTTATATCGTCCGAGATGGTTTCAGTCACATATTTATCCTGTTTCACCCCAAATATCAACCCATCGTCGGTGTATGTCATTACCGTCTCACCACCCAGTGCATAGCCGGCACCGGCGAATACACCACCAATTAATAGCATGATTATTGCGGCTATTATTACTATTTTTTTCATAACTTCTCCTTACAATTAAAATCGTCTGAAAATCGCGCGATAGGTGGTCTTTATCAGATTAATAAACGCCTTTATAACATATACAAATGATATTCCCAACAGCACAGCGAGCGACAGCATTATTAATGCAACCCCTAAAAACAGTATTCCGGTCGCGAAATTGTGCAGGAATGCCGGAACTAAAAAGACAAAAGCGGCAATCGAAACCACGAAAAAGGAAAGCGCGAGTATAAGCGGCACCAGCGAAAGGGTAAGCAGTACCGAGAACAAGGACACCACCAGTGCAAACACAGTTGCGGCGAGCGGTATGGTGAGGGGCAAAGAAAGAATTATCAAAACCACCATACCGGGTGATATTCCGCTCTTTTTCTCGATACCGAGTTCCGACATCAACCTATCGGCTATCTGTTCCGGAGAAGGCAGCGCCGATATTGCCGCCTGTTCATCCTGTGCCTCGTTGAGGTGCTCGGTGTAGAACTGCATCGCGTCCTCTCGCTCGTCACGCGGCAAAAATCGCAGTGCATACCGCAACCTCTTTAAAAATTTTTCCTTAGTCATAACACCGTCACTCTCCTATCAAAATATTGTCTATTCTATGCTTGTACTCGTTCCAGTTTTGCCGATACATCATAAGCCGTGATACTCCCTGCTCAGTAATGCTGTAATACTTTCTGTTTCGCCCATCATACGCCATGTCGTAGGTGGTGAGCAATCCCTCCTTGGACAATCTGCGCAGAACAGGATACAGTGCCGACTCCGAAACTTCGATACTGCCGGCGATCCTCTGAGTGAGGTCATATCCGTAGGTATCACGCTCGTTCACTATTCCGAGCACACATGCATCCAGTAGTTTTGCGGCTACACTAAACTCCATAAACACCCCTATATTATTTCATGTATCATATTATACAACGAATAATATTGTTTTGTCAATAGTTTATTTTTATGTTGCAAATGATAGCTTTTAATGTTATAGTATATAAAGATTAAATAAAGGAGTATAATGACCGACTTAAAAAAATACAAACACACCATAAGGGCGTGTTTTATATGCTTGGTGGTACAGGCGTTGCTGATCAACTTTGCACCGCTGCTTTTTCTGACCTTTCAGGACAGTTACGACCTTAGCTTTACCGACCTGTCACTTATTATTTCCGCTAACTTTATAACCCAGATAATAGTCGACATCCTCTCCATAAAGTTTATAGATGTCATCGGGCAAAAACGCTCCATGATACTGGCTCACGGCTTTGTCGCAGTGGGTTTTATCGGACTGACCATCTTTCCCGAGGTGTTCCCTACTCCGCTAATCGGTCTGCTTGCCGCGACCATCTGCTATGCGATGGGTGGCGGTGTCTTTGAGGTGCTTGCAAGCCCAATTATGGAGGCATGTCCAAGCGACCACAAGGCGGGCGCGATGAGCCTTCTGCACTCCTTCTACTGCTGGGGTCAGGTAGGTGTTGTGCTACTCTCAACCCTATTCTTTTTGGTATTCGGCATTGAAAACTGGAAGATATTGGCCATAATTTGGTCGTTGTTGCCCATCACAAACGGCATCTATTTTGCCCTTTCGCCGACGGTGAAGATAGAACATGACAACAAACTATCCTTTGCAAAATTGCTTGGAAACAAGCTGTTTTGGGTATTATTACTTATTATGATATGTGCCGGCGCGTCGGAACTCGCTATGAGCCAGTGGGCATCTGCATTTGCGGAGGAGGGACTCGGTACCTCAAAACTAATCAGTGACATTGCAGGCCCATGTCTTTTCGCTGTATTCATGGGCATATCAAGGACATTTTACGGACGAATGAGCAAAAAAATAAATCTAACTACATTTATGATAGGCTCCGGTATACTCTGTCTATTGAGCTATCTCGTGGTGTCAATTTCCACACTGCCCATCCTGTCCTTTGTAGCTTGTTCCGTCTGCGGACTTTCGGTAGGTATCATGTGGCCCGGCACTATAAGCATCGGTGCAAAGCGGATACCGACCGGAGGCACAGCGATGTTTGCGATGTTTGCCTTTGCCGGTGATATCGGTTGCAGTATCGGTCCGACGGTGGTCGGCACAGTATTTGAAAACACCGACCGTCTACAGCTCGGTTTTTTAGCTGTCATCATCTTCCCTATTCTGTTGATGTTGGGAGTGTTGTTTGCAAAACATTACCATAAGAAAGGTAGATCGACGGCATAGACGAAGGTTGTTAATAAGCATATTTAGATTAAGTGAAAGGAAAAAGAGATGAACAATGTTATTAAAGGTGCCGGTTTTCACCACATTGCACTCAAGGTTAACGACTTTGATGCCTCGCTCGAGTTTTACAAGGCTTTAGGATTTACCGTTAAATGCTGTTGGGGCGAGGGAGATAAACGTGCCGTAATGCTCGATATGGGTGATGGTACAATAATTGAAATGTTTGCAGGTGGCAAGGACGAGCCGGCAGAGGGTCGCTATTTTCACCTTGCAATAAAAGCAGAGGATGTGGATTTCGCCTATAATACCGCGTTAAAGGCAGGTGCAACACCAAAGCTCGAACCCTTTAGTATAGAGATTGACTCGAAGCCATGTCCGATGAGCCTCTATATAGCTTTTGTATTCGGACCGAGCGGCGAAGTGTTGGAATTTTTTAAAGAAACATAACTTAAACACTGTAAAGCTATAATACATTACACCCTGCAAAGCGCCTGTGTTCGGCGTTTGCAGGGTGTATTTGACTGTTTTATGCGTAGAATACTTCCGGCAGTTCGTGATGGGTCAACATCTCTTTATATTCCGCGACGATGGTATTGTATTTTTTTACAACCGGTTCGCCCTTCATCTTTAAAATCCGTTGCAGTTCCTCGAAGTTTTCGGCGACAACCTCTACTATTTCGGCGTCGATTTTATTTGATTTTGCCATATCACGTAGAATACCGATCGTCTTGTCCCAACTGTAACTGTCTTTATAGCTACGTTTTCCCAATAATGCGCTGGTTATATCCGCCACCGCTAACGCACGGTAGGTTATCGGCATCTCGTCACCGGTGAGTCCGTGAGGGTAGCCGGTGCCATCCAACTTTTCATGGTGGCTGGCGGCGAGCTTGATTATCTCATCGGTAAATACACCATACAGCAGGTTCTCCGTCTCGGTGGTGTGAAGTTTCATTATCTTCATCTCGTCATCGCTGAGCTTTCCCTCCGACTCGAGAATAGCGGTAGGTGTCGTTATCTTGCCTACATCGTGAACCAACGCGGCGGAGTATAAAAGATCTGCCGAGCGTTTATCAAGATCGAGTTTATCCGCCAAAAATCCGCTTACAGCCGTAGTGTTGACCGAGTGTAACATGGTAGCGGGACTTTTAAAGTCGATGATATAGACCAGCATCATGACATAGTCCTCGATCTCATCGGCGTTAATCTCAAGTGAACCGATAATTTTATCTTTGAATTTTTCAACCGTTTGTTTTAGACCATCAAGTTGCAGAGCGTTGTCCGACAACATTCGGCTCATCGCCGCAAGGAATTTCGGATGTATCGCATTTATCCGTGAAAGTTCATTTTTTATTTCTTCAAGTGACATTTTGCGCATAAGACCGATATCTATTCTATCCGCAATATGTAATAGTTGTGCATAATCAAAAATAAAATCATTACTGTTCAGCTCTTCATAGAGGTGGTGATGATATAAGATGGCATCAGCATATTTTTTAAGTGGGGTAAGATGTTTGATGAAAAGGTATCCATAGACCGAGTGAGCATGAATGTTGTCGGTCTCAAACTGTATTATTCGACTGACCTCCTCCGTTTTGTATGCTCCGATGTCGTGTAATACAGACAATAGGTAAAGACACTTTTTGTTAATTGGGTTGTTTGTTTCAAGATATTCAGACAATAAGGTTGCAAAATATCCCACTCGAACGCCGTGATCGATTAAACGTTTGTCGTTGTAGCGTAACATTTTGGAACAGAGGGTTACCACCTCACTGCTCGTTACAATGTGTTCTAATTTACTCAATTTATCTCCATAACTATTTTAATTCTGCGATGGTGACGCCATCCTCACCCTCACCGTAGAGCCCCAATCGAAAGGATTTGACACTGCGATTGGTGCGCAGATGCTGATGCAAACCCTTGCGCAGTGCACCGGTGCCCTTGCCATGTACAAGATATACCATATTCAGCCCCGACATCACGGCATTATCGATGAACATATCGGCAAGCATACATGCCTCGTCGATGTTTTTACCGATGAGCATCAGCTCACTTGATGCCTTACGGTCGGCGGTGGAGGTAACACCTGTTCCACGTTCACGGCGTTTTGTACGGGTGTTTTGCTCGCTCTTCTTAGCTGTGCAAAGACGTTGGAACTGTATTGTGGAGCGAATGTTGCCACTGACCACCACAGCAGTTTTCTTTGCCTTGTCGACCGAGAATACCGAGACGTTACGCTTTAGGTCGATGGAGTAGACGCTGTCACCGACGTTGCAGTCTTTAATCGGTTTAAAGTTGGTCTCCTCCTCCTTGGAAGAAAGCTCGCTGACACCTACCTGTGAGCGTTTAAGCAGCTCCTTTGCCGCAATCGCCTTCTCGTTTGCGCTCATTCGCTCCGCCTTTTGCAGGCGACGAACCTCGTCCATAAGGCGATGAACCTCGTTTTCAGTATCGGACAGAGATTTTTTCGCCGTACGTCTTGCATTGTCGAGGATAAGCGCCGCCTCTTTCTCTGCCTTTTCCTTGGCAAGTTTTGCATCGTTGAGTGTGAGGGAAGTTTCCTCTCTTAATTTATCAATATACTCGTTTTGATTGCTCATGTCAAGCTTTAATCGATCAAGTTCCGATAAAACTTTTTCAAAACGCTTATTTTCGGCGCTAAGATGAAGCGCGGCACTGTCTATTAATTCATCCGACAGTCCGAGCCGTTTGCCTATTAAAAAGGCGTTGGAGCGTCCCGGCACACCGAGAATTATTTTATATGTCGGTCGCAGTGTCGCGACATCAAACTCACAGCTCGCATTTTGAACATTTTCCGTCTCAAGTGCAAAGACTTTCAGCTCGGCATAGTGGGTGGTGGCGATTAAAAACGCCTTTTTATCCATCAGCTGCTCTATGATCGCGGTGGCGAGCGCCGCACCCTCGGCAGGGTCGGTGCCGGAACCGAGCTCGTCAAGCAGTACAAGGCAGTTTTTGCTCACCTTATCAAGGATATGTTTAATATTTTTAACATGGGAAGAGAAGGTGGAAAGGCTCTGCTCAATGCTCTGCTCGTCCCCTATGTCCACAAAAATTTCGTCGAAATAGGTGACGACACTACGCTCCGATGTAGGAATTAAAAATCCATGTGATGCCATGGTCAACAACAGGCCTACCGTCTTAAGTGTGACCGTTTTACCGCCGGTATTGGGTCCGGTAATGATAAGCGTCTCATACTCCTCGCCGAGTGAAATGTCTATCGGAACCACCTCATCACGTGGGATTAACGGATGCCTTGCCATGTGTAGTGAAAAGTATCTATCATGCGAAACACTCGGCAGGACGGCACGTTGTGACAGTGCAAGCCTCGCCTTTGCAAGAAGAATGTCAAGGGAGATCATGGCATTATAGCCGTTTAAAAGACGGTCGGACAGTGTCGCGACAATTCCGGTGAAATCTATCAAGATCCGCTCGATTTCACGTTGTTCCTCGTTTTTTAAACGTAGAATCTTAGCGTTTGCCTCCACCACGGCGGCAGGCTCGACAAACACGGTGGAGCCGGAGGCGGATACATCATGAATAACGCCGGAAAACTCTCCCCTGTGCTCCGCCTTGACCGGCACGACATATCGCCCGTTACGCATGGTCACCACGTTATCTTGTAAAAATCTCGAGCTATCGCCGGAGCGCACCGTTTTTTCCAAACGATCCTTGATGGATTGTTCGGTGTTGACAATGTCACGCCTTATTCGGGCGAGTTCAGCGCTCGCCCTATCCGACATCTCGGTCTCGGACAAAATTGAGCTTGTAAGGCGCTCCAACAGGTCCTTGTTTTGGTATATAAAGAAAAAATCCTCATCCAACACCATGTCGAAATTCTCGACACTGTCACGAAAACGCAGTAGTCTCTCACCATTTTTTAGCACAGAGGCAACACACAAAAGCTCTCCCATTGATAACGTTCCGGAAAGTTCGGCACGTTTTAGTATGGATGGAAGATCTGCGGTGACGGTGAATAGAGACGGTGCACCCTGCGCCTGACACATCACACCGACAGCATCGGTCTTGCGAAGCGATAGCTGCATGTCGTGTGAATTTTCGGCACGATCGCAGTTTAAGACAGCCTTTTTTGACTCTTCGCAAACGGCAAACTCGGCGGCTCTGTCGAGAATGATGTCAAACTCCAATAGTTTATAATTTCTGTTCATGATTTCCTTTTGTTGTTATGTTATGATAAAATTCAAGTGATTTAGGTTTTTTGTCGAGGTGCCAAAGGGTAAATCTCTCCACCTCTCTCAGCAGTCCCGACTGCTCGGGATTGTTTATTTTAAAGGAAAAAATCGACTTTATGTCGGAAAAAATAATATGACGCATCGCCGCCATTCCGGCAGTGGAGAGGTTGCAGCCCTGTGCCTGTTTTGAGGCGCAATCCTCACAGAGCAGACTGCCGGAGCGATAGTCCAACATGTGAGGCGTCTCCTTATACTCAAAACAGGAGGAACACGCCACCGCTGTAGGCATAAATCCGTGTCCTGACATGGTGCGAAGTTCAAAGATTGCCTTTAACAGATCAAGGTCATATTTCCTTTTGTTAATAAGATGGAGGGTGTTCAAAAAAAAAGGCAGATGCTGTGTCGCCTCATCACCCACCGGACCGATAATACGCACCAATTCAGCGCAATAAAGGGCTAACGAAATCCCCTCGAGCGTTTCTGATAGTGAAAAAAACGAGTTTAAACTCTCGGCAGAGGAAACGGTGAAAAAATGCCCCTTTCTTTCAGATATGCCAAATTCACAGTATTGAAAAAGTGCAAGTCCGGAATAAAGTGCATTTTTAGTCCCCTTTGCACCGCGAGCAAACACGTCAATAACGCCGAGCCGATCGGTGTAGAGCGTTATTGCGCGCTCTGACCTCACGTTGCTTCGCTCGGCGATTACAATTCCCTTTGTTATTATAATCGAATCATCGTCCGTCTGTCTTGTAGCCAAAGTTTTTAAGCTGTACGTTGCTGTCACGCCAATCCTCACGAACCTTTACAAAGCATTTGAGGTTGACCTTAGAGCCGAACAGTTCCTCCATATCAAGTCTTGCCCGGGTGGCGGCGGTTTTAAGCGTTGCTCCACCCTTACCGATTATTATACCCTTGTGAGTTTGTTTTTCACAGACGATATCAACATCGATATCAATTATTCCGTTTTGACGCTTTTTAAATCGCTCACAGGTGACCGCAACACCGTGTGGCACCTCATGTTCCAGCAATAATAGCAGTTTTTCCCGCACCAGTTCCGCAACAAATGCGGTGCTCGGCAGATCGGTGAAACTGTCGTCGGGATAGTGGTGCACATCCTCTTTTGAGAACTTTTGGAGTGAGTCAAAGAGGGTGTCGGTGCCACGTTTTTCCGCAACAGACAGACAAAACACCTCGGAAAATGCACCGGTGTCCTCTATGCGTTTGCTCTGTGATAAAATATCCTCTTCCGACAAAAGGTCGCACTTATTCAGCACCGCAATTGCCGGCACGCGAGAGGATTTTATACGGGAGATAAAATCGAGCTCGTCCTCATAAAACTTTTTGGACGGTGCAAACATGGTGATGACGAGGTCAACATCGTTAATAGAGTGTTTAGCGTAGGATGTCATCCTCTCACCGAGTTTGGTGCGCACATTGTGCAGACCCGGGGTATCATAGAATACATATTGCAGGTCATCTTTTGTCACTATTCCGGTGATTTTACTGCGTGTGGTCTGTGGTTTGTGGGTGACAATAGCCACCTTTTCACCCACAAAAAGGTTAACAAGGGAAGATTTGCCGGCGTTGGTTCGACCGACAACCGATATAAAAATACTGCGCATCAACGTTCCTTAAATTTAATTACGAATATAAAAGACAAAATAATACTCACCACAAAAAGTAGGATATAGAGCGGATTTTCAGCGAGTATAGTGGCAAGCCCTATTAGTTTTTCAATATCAAAAAATAGTAAAACACCAACCGCAATCGCACCGAGCGCACCGATTAAAACCGCGGAGGCGGCAATATCCTTGATTGCACCTATACGTTCACAGTAATCTGTCTTTTTAACATCCTGTGAGCGTTCTATGGCGGAGTTAATAAGCTCAAGGGATATCACAAAAGCCACCGTTAGGCATAGCAGAGCAAACTCCATACGCTGTAGCCGGAACATAAAGCCGAGCCACATCGCATAACATCCTAAAACTAAGTGAAAACGCAGATTGCGCTCACTCTTTACCGCCGTGATAAAGCCTTTGAATGCATATCTAAACGAGAGCAAGAAGGCTCTCATCGCTCCGTCTGAAATGCGGTGGTGCGCGGCAGACCGAGTTGGGTTAAGGTTAACTCCTCCTTCTCGCGCATTATTGCCGACTCCATACCGCCCTTTTCATGGTCGTATCCGAGCAGATGATACATGCCGTGTACCGTCAAAAAAGCGAGCTCACGTTGCAGGTCGTGGCCGTATCGCTCCGCCTGCTCTGCCGCTTTTTCAAGCGATATTACTATATCACCGAGCAGTGCCGCGCCGGTCTCTTTATTAATATCATACTTGCCGTTTTCACCCATCGGGAAGGATAAAACGTCGGTCTTGTCGTTAATGTTACGGTACTCGTTGTTAAGTTTTTTTATTTCAGTGTTGTTGACTAACGATACCGTGATCTCTGCATCGGTGGAGAAATTTTCATTTTTAAGGACTGCCTTACAACAACGTCTGATTAATATTCTTGTTCCGGTCGGGATTTTAATCTCACTTTGACGGGCGATGATGCAAACCTTGTCTTTCATAAGTACCTACCTTCCTTTCTGTTTTTTATTCTGTCTCTCATGCTTTTCATATGCACAGACTATAGCCTCCACGATATGATGCCTCACAACATCTTTTGCGGTAAGGGTTATCCTCTTGATGCCATCGATATCCATTGTTATTCTCGCCGCCTCGACAAGACCGCTCCTCATGTTGCCCGGGAGATCCACCTGAGTGATATCGCCGGTTATAACCATCTTAGAGCCATTCCCAAGACGAGTTAAAAACATCTTCATCTGCTCCGGAGTGGTGTTCTGAGCATCATCCAAAATTATAAAGCTGTCGTCCAATGTGCGCCCTCTCATATAGGCGAGTGGCGCAACCTCTATCTGACCCTTCTCTAACATACGGGAGAACGCTTCCGCGCCGAGCATGTCGTATAGCCCGTCATAGAGTGGTCGCAGGTATGGGTCAACCTTGTTTTGCAGATCACCGGGAAGAAAGCCGAGCTTCTCCCCTGCCTCCACCGCTGGACGTGTTAGAATAATACGAGAGACCTCACGTGCTTTGAGTGCCTTGACCGCAAGCGCAACGGCGAGGTAGGTTTTACCGGTGCCGGCAGGTCCAATGCCGAACGTGATGGTGGAATTTTTTATTGCCTCGATATAGTGTTTTTGACCGAGTGTCTTAGGGTAGACCGGTTTCCCCTTGATGGTTATCGCCACAAGGTCGCCGGAAAGTGATGCAATCTCACCGGTGCGCCCTGCCTTAGCAAGGCCGATACAGTATCGCACCGTCTGCGCATCGATATCTCTGCCGTGTTTTGACAGCTCTAATGCCGCGAGGATAGCCGCTTTGGCGATGTCGGCATTCTCACCGGAGAGTTTTAAAACCCCATCTCGTGTAACGGCAATAACCGACAGTTCTCCTGTCAGTATGCACAGTAGTTCGTCGTTATGCCCAAAGAGTGTGAGCATGTCGTCGGAGTGGTTGAGTTCGATTATTTCCTCTATCATTTAACCTCAAAAAGATATGAAAAATGCAGTATTTATTCTTTATTTATATAATAGCAATTTTTCACCAAAATGTAAAGTCTTTTTCTAATTTTTTATAAAATTAGCTATGATTTCATAGTCGACCGTTATCAGTATCGAATCCTCACCTTCTTGCGAGCTTACCTTTTTCTCCAAAACCACCGGATAGGAATAATCATTAAATAATTGTTGCGCTATATCCTGTTGAGCGTTGAGCGACGCCTGTTCGGGGGTGAGTGTTATCTCACGCCATTCGGTTTCATATAACTCTGTCTTTTCCACCGTAATGGGAAGTTTAAAACCCAACAACGTTAACGGTGTTATAGATGTAGCCCGTTGATACCCTTCATCATACTGTGCATCAAGGTAAAATGGAATATGTAGCGATAAAAAGGATAGCGCATAGCGTGTCTTATAATCACCGGTCAGAACACGAATTTCCTGCTCTAACGGCTCTGCTCGGGTGTAACTTGCACAGGTGTACGCAGTAACACTCGCATACACCTGCGAGGACACCGGCTCGTTATCTCGGTTAAGTTTGATATTATCCACCAACTTCTCCCCCTCCGACACCGATTGATTGACCTTCACCATCGCATACCCCTCGTACACCTCAATGCTGTGAACAATGCCGTCAAATGCCGCATAGAGTGGCTCACTGCCGCTATTGATGTCGATGTAGTTATTCGGGAGGGTTGCCTCCACCTGTAGTCTTCCGTCCGAAAAGTTGAGCTTAAGATAGGCGAAACGATCGCTTTTCATCAATATTTTCTGTTCAACAAGGCGCAGGTGTTCGCTGTTTGCCACCGAGCCGGGGTGTATCCCCTCGGTGTAGAGCATGGATTTAACGATGGTAGCGTCCTCACGAGATAAAGCGCCGGTGTCAATCCTCCAGATAAGTCCCGATAAAAGATAAAGAGTAACAAAAAACAACACCGCCGCAACTGCTAAACTGCGCCGACGATATAGCCGTTTAAAGAGAAATAAAGGTCCGGACTTTCTGAGAAGATAGACTTTACAGCCGGTGCCTTTTCGCAAAGTATGTAGTGATTTATAACTTCGTGCCGAGAGGGTGAACATCAACCCATAGGGTATAGCATTCACCTGTTTTGGTGTAATCCCCGACGCCATGAGACGACAGAGCAGCAGCTCGGTATTGCCACCCTCGGCACAGACGACGACGGTATGAGCCAAATATCCAAAGATGTTTTTATCGCTCATCTCATCGCTCCCCTTTATCAATGCGGATGCTCTCCACCCTACCGCAGAGCCTCGCGCTGTGACGAGATAGGTTTTGTAGGTTTAACCCCTCTCCAACAAAGGTTAGTGTCATGCGACCCTGCGCTACCACCAATAACATATCGGTAAAGGAGATAATCTTATCGCAGTCCTCTATAACTATCCTACCACGGGTGTCGACCGTTAAAAAATTCTGTGTGCCCAACATATAGGAACGCGGTAGCCTCTCATCCATCTTTTTATACAATTTTCTAAATAAATTCACGTGACCTCCTCCTTGGTATCTACCGCAACAATTAATCATATATATAATTATAGAAAATAGTGGGGGGATATATGCGGGTTGTTAAGACTTTGCCGGAAACTTTAATATTAACGCTTGGTTTTTTGATGCTACTTCTAATGCTATCTCGTCCTGACAATGTGGCGCGATCCTTTATCGAGACGTTTGATTATCTCATCGGTTCGGTATTGCCTGCAATATTTCCCTTTATGGTCATGTCCTCCTTTTTGACCTTTGGCACAACTGCGAGGGTGCTCGGCTTAATATTTGTGCCCTACACGAGATATATTCTCAAAATCGCGGACAATAGGGCAGGTGTGGTGATGTTTTTGTCGCTCGCAGGTGGGTTTGTAGCCGGTGCAACCTCCGCTGCACGTCTTTTGGAGCAAGGGGTTTTAAACAAGGAGGAGTGCAAAAGGTTACTGCCGGTCATATTCATACCCAGCCTCCCCTTTTCCGTCCTTGTCGCAGGTAGAGTGTTTTTTGATAGCTTTTTAATCGGTTTGTTGTTTGCTGTGACAAATCTAATCGCCGCTCTTATCACCGCATCATTGATGTCAATAGGTGCAAAATGTGATAAAAGACATATTAAAGACAGCACCAAAAGGATATCATTAGCGATTCATCTTGTAGAGTCGGTGAAGTCGTCCAGCCTGAACGCCCTGTATATCTGTGGTTTTATACTGTTTTTTGGCACTTTAACCGGTGTCTGTTCGCCGGTTCTGCCTCATACCTTGTCATCGGCAATCGCGATGATGTTCGAGTTTTCCACCGCACTACCTACAGCATCACAGGGTGGAATATTTCCTGTGAGTGTTGCCCTTTCGTTGCTCGGGCTATCCTCTTATTGTCAGGTATACATCATACTCGGTGGTAGAGTGAGCTTTAAATCCTTCGTTTTATGCAGAGCAATCTGCACTTTTTTTAATCTTGCGCTACTTTTTATTGCTACAAAGTTGTTTTTGACCGTCGCACCGGCAATATTACCGACAGATAATTTGTATATTCTACCATATCAGTATAGTTTCGAGCTGTCGATTATAGCGTTTTTGATAATTATTATCAGTTTCAAGGATTTCGTGTTAAAAAAAGGTTTACAACAATAAAAAAGTGTTATATTATATTAGTAGGTAACATTCATCAGAATTGTGTAGTTTATCGTTATGACCAGGTATAAAAAATCAAGATTGTTTGGTGCGAAGATTGAGCCGGCTTGCTACTATTGCGAGCTTGGCAATTTGTCGCATGATAATCGACGGATTATGTGCAAAAAAAAAGGATTTACTTCACCGTTTTTCAGCTGTAAAAGTTTTGTCTATGCGCCACTCAACCGGGTGCCGAAAAAACAACCGCGGCTGGGTGATTTTACCTATGAGGATTTTAAGTTATAGAGGAATGTAATGATCTATCTTGACAATGCGGCGACGACTCCGCTTAAAAAAGAGGTTCTTGCGGACATGCTCCCCTACCTCGAGTCGTTTTATTATAATCCCTCCAGTGTCTACTCCGCAGCGCAGAATGTAAAAAATGCTGTTGAGCCGGCACGTGAGGAGACGGCGAAGATTATCAACGTTGCCCCTCGTGAGCTTTATTTCACCTCCGGTGGAACCGAGGCGATAAACTGGGCGCTCAAAGGCGGTGCGCGCTCCATGAAAAGGCGCGGCAGGAACGGAATAATCATAAGTGCCATCGAACATCATGCGGTCATGCACTGTGCCGAGACACTAAAACGTGAGGGTTTTGATCTGAAAATTCTTCCGGTCAACTCCAAAGGGCAGGTTGAATGTGAAACGCTGAAAAATGCAATCGACAAAAACACCGGGCTTTGCAGCATCATGCTCGCCAACAACGAGATGGGAACTATACTGGATATCAAGGCACTGTCCGACATCACAAAACCTCACGAAATAATCTTTCACACCGATGCGGTGCAGGCGGTCGGTAGTATACCGGTTGACGCCGCCGCGCTCGGGGTGGATATGCTCAACCTTTCTGCTCACAAATTTAAAGGTCCGAAAGGGGTCGGCGCACTTTATATCCGAAAAGGGTTATCGGTGGAGTCGCTTATCGATGGAGGCGCACAGGAAAAAAGTCGTCGCGCCGGAACGGAAAATGTTGCAGGAATTATCGGGCTTGCCTCGGCATTGCGTTATGCAAACGACGACATGGAACAACGCGCAAGCTATGTCGCAGAACTTCGTGATCGACTGCAACAGGAACTCTCGGAAATCAAAAAGGTTCGAATCAACGGTGATGAGCAAAGCCGCCTACCCGGTGTGCTGAGCATATCGTTTGAGGGCATCGAGGGTGAGGGTATACTGCTGTTTTTGGATATGCAGGGCATTGCGGCGTCCTCCGGTTCGGCATGTGCCTCCGGCTCGCTCGACCCCAGTCATGTCATGCTCGCGATTGGTCACTCACACGGAACTGCGCAGGGCACGATAAGATTTTCGCTGTCGGCAGATAATACTCTCGAAGAGGTTTTAAAGGTTGCACAGGAGACAAAGAGTATAGTAGCTCGTCTGAGGGCTATGTCTCCGATATGGAAAGATTAAATATATTTGAAAGGAAAATCCATGTATAGTGAAAAGGTAATGGATCATTTTACCAACCCGCGGAATGTCGGTGAGGTGGAAAATGCAAACGCCGTAGGCACAGTCGGTAATGAGAAGTGCGGCGATATAATGCAGATATCAATGAGGATTGAGGGTGGAAAGGTCGAGGACATACGTTTTAAAACGTTCGGTTGCGGTGCCGCCGTCGCTACCAGCTCGATGGCTACCGAGCTTATCAAGGGCAAAACGTTGGAGGAGGCAGGCCGGCTGACCAATAAGGCGGTCATGGAGGCACTGGACGGTCTTCCCCCGAACAAGGTGCACTGCAGTCTGCTCGCCGAGGAGGCGGTCAAGGACGCACTTGGCAACTACTATATCTCAAAGGGTATCGACCCGGTTCCGATACTCGGCGACTACAAAAAGAACGACCATGATCACCACTGATAAAATCCTTGTCGGATTGTCGGGCGGTGTGGACTCCTCTGCATCGGTACTTATTTTAAAGGAACAAGGGTACGATGTCACCACCGCCTCGATAATCTTTTCTGATCGGCATGAGGCAGAGGTCGAGCGTGCGCGCACCCTTGCTTTGGAACTTAACACGGAACATCATGTCCTTGACATGCGCGCCGAGTTTGAAAGTAATGTTATTTCAGATTTTTGTAACGCCTATCAAAATGGACGCACTCCAAATCCTTGCGTTTTATGCAATCCAACTGTAAAGCTTAATGCATTGACAAAGCTTGCGGATGATCTGAATATCGACAAAATTGCAACCGGACACTATGCGAATGTTGTCGAAACATGTAAAGGTTTTGTACTTTGCAATGCCGGTAATGTAAAAAAAGATCAGAGCTATATGTTGTATCGAGTTCCGCAGGAAATACTCTCCCGACTTGTTCTGCCGTTGTCACAGTATATAAAGGATGACGTGCGAGAGCTCGCGCTGTCTCAAAAATTATCTTCAGCCAACCGCCCCGACTCGCAGGAACTATGTTTTTGTGACGATTATACCGAGTTTTTATCGTTACGCGGCATAACGGCAACAAAGGGTGATTTCGTCCTGCCTAACGGCAAAAGACTACCGCACCTCGGTGGTTATCGGTACACGGTAGGGCAACGAAAAGGGCTCGGTATCTCTTACCCTCACCCATTGTATGTTAAAAGGATTGGATCGGACGGTGATATTTTTCTTAGTGATAAAGAGGGGGTAATGCAGCACAAGGTCACTATAGATGAGGTTATTATTAATCCTGTATTTAATGATATTTCCTCGTTGCAGTTAACCGCCAAAATACGCAGTACCGCCCCATTTGCACCATGTCAGGTGAGTGAATATGATGGCAAGAAGCTTATCGTAGAGTTTCAAGATCCGGTTTTTGCACCGGCAAAGGGTCAATCATTGGTGCTGTATACCGAACATAGTGGTCAAAACACCGTAGTAGGCGGTGGGATTATAATATAGAAAGGAAAGGTTATAAAATGCATGATGTTTTAGAACAACTCTCCCTTATCGGCATCATCCCTGTTATCGCAATCAACGACAAAGAGGATGCAGTGCCGCTTGCAACCGCTTTAGAGGCGGGTGGTATCCCTGCGGCGGAGGTCACATTTCGCACCGATGCAGCGGAGGAGTCGATTAGACTCATATCGCAAAATTGTCCGAATGTCATTGTCGGTGCCGGTACTATATTGAATACGCAGCAATGTGAACGCGCAATCGCTGCCGGCGCAAAATTCATTGTCAGCCCCGGCTACAACGACGATGTGGTAGAGCTTTGCATTTTAAAGGGAATGCCGGTAGTTCCGGGCTGTGTTAACCCCTCCGAGTTGACCAAGGCTGTCAATGCCGGGCTGGAGTTAGCTAAATTTTTCCCTGCAGGCGTATCAGGTGGTCTTGAATACATTAAAAATGTCGCCCCTGTCTTTTCAAAGTTGAAGTTTATGCCGACCGGTGGTATCAACCCTGCCAACGTCAAAGACTATCTCGGTTTTGACAAAATAGCATGTTGTGGCGGCACCTGGATGGTCAAATCGGACCTTATTTCTGCGAAAAAATTTGACGAGATAACCGCACTATGTAAAGAGGCGGTTGGTATCATGCTCGATTTTAAATTCGGTCACATGGCAATTAATGCCGAGACCGCGGAGAATGCAAAGGGTATTGCTGAATGTTTCGAGAACATATTCGGCATCGCACAGGATGAGCGTGTCGGCTCTATTTTCTCCTCCAAAAGCATCGAGATAATGAAGATACCGAACCGTGGCAAAAACGGTCACATCGCTATAACAACCAGCTCGATACCGCGCGCCATAGCACACCTTCTGAAAAAAGGTGTTGAGTTTGACTATGATAACGCTATGTACAACGCTAAAAACGAGATGGTCGGGATATACACTGACATAACAGTCGGTGGATTTGATGTGCACATTTTAAAGGCATAGGTTACTTTTTAGCCTCTTTTTCGTCCTTTGATGGTTTTGCCTTTTTCTCCTTTGGCTCTTTTTTGGGGCGCTCACTCTTGGGTGGGCGCTTTTTCTTGCCTTTTTTGTCGCCGGCGTCCTCACCCTCACCCTCCTCGGCTGCGGTCGCACTCTTATCGGAGGGCGAGACAGTCTTGGTTATGACGGCTGTGTCGGTCTCTTTCAGAAGGGTATGTGCCGGCCAGAATGGATAGATAATTGATGTAGTGCGATGATATTTATCATAATCTTTATTTTGTTTTAAGAAGGTGCGACGGGTGTTCTCATGGTCTGCCGCCTGCTTTTTCATAATCTGACCTATCATGAGATACCCTATCAGCGTGAAGAACCACTGTCCAAAGCCGATATAGAAGATAATACCGCTTAGAAATAGTCCTGTCCAGAATATCAGTTCATAGTACTGCACCGGACTTTGAGAGCGTTTGAACCTGCCGTCTGAGATATATCCTCGGCGTTTTTCCTCCTCTTCATCCTTTTCAACACGCTGTTTTATCTGCCGAGCACAAGCGAGCAATGACAGGATAGAGTATACCATAAAAAAGCAACCTATCAACAGCGTAATTATGTTCGGCATAGTTTCAAACTGTTCAAATGCCTGAAATATATAAAAATATGGGAGGATGGTCAACAACACACCGAGCGATTCGAAAAATACAATAATAATCTGCGCCACTATGGGAGGAGGGGCAGAAGCAACGTTATGCATCTTAGTTAATGACTTGAAATCATACATCTTATATTCCAGTCCACGAACCGTCTGGCGAACCAAAATAAAAACAAAATATATTGCCGGAAGAATAAACACAAATATGTTGCCAACACCGATAAATCGAATGATTAAAAATAGGGTTGTAATACCACTACTGCACAGAAATGGCAGTAGTGAGTGACCTTTAAAATCGATCAATCTTGTCAGCGAGGCGGCAAAAATCAGTATAAACAGCAATAACAATTCCGGCGCCAAAGCCGTCGATAATGAGCTGAATATCCCGTTTAAATCCCAGTTTAAAGGGTTTATGTAATATAGAAATTCGTTGATCATGCTACGAGTCCTTTCGTAAATTAAAAATTCACTCCGCCGTCCTGGCGAACAATTTCCCCCGATATATAACCCGACACTTCGCCACAGAGAAAATAGGCAAGGCTTGCGACCTCCGATGGGGTGCATAGACGTTTTTGTGGGGTGTATTCAATTAAATCATCCCGATCATGCATCCTGTTCATCGGTGTATCTACAATGCCGGGTGCGATAGCGTTGACCGTAATGCCGCTCGGTGCAAGTTCAGCGCAAAGGGATTTGACAAGGCTGTCAATCGCCCCTTTCGAGGCACTGTAGTGGGTTTCACAAGCGCCGCCCTGCTGTGCGAAAACAGAGGATATCGCGAGCAATCGCCCATACTTTTGTGATACTAAATAGGGTACA
Source organism: uncultured Oscillospiraceae bacterium (assembly GCA_964371365.1). Lineage (GTDB taxonomy): Bacteria > Bacillota > Clostridia > Oscillospirales > Ruminococcaceae > CAYJBH01. Next base: position 11,014 of record CAYJMO010000005.1, on the reverse strand, counting down.
CATTCTCGAAAAAGATAAAAAGTCCCGAAAAAATTGACATCAAATATTCTGTGTAATTCCTCGTCAGATATATCCTGAATTTGATTTTGAGCGGTGATGCCTGCCGATGCGATCACCGCATCAAATCCGCCAAACTCATTAAGACAGTGGGTAACAAGGCTTTTTATATCGTCACTTTTTGTACAGTCCGCCTTAAATCCCCGTGCCTGTTCATAATGCCGACACAGCTCGTCTGCCGCCGCCTCGCCGGTATGGTAGCTGAAACATACTCGATGTCCTTTTTGCAAAAAATGATGTGCTATAGCGTTACCGATACCGGAGCTACCGCCGGTCAAAAGGAGAGTTTTATTCACTCATTTTTCCCTTCTTCTTCTTTTTTTGCCGCAATTTTTTGAAAAAGTCGCTCAGTATTTCACCACACAACTTCTGCAACACACCGCTTTGAACAGCTGGTCGATGGTTAAACGGAAGTTCAAAAAGGTCTAAAACAGAACCGCATGCACCTGCCTTAGAATCGTATGCTCCAAAAACCACTCGCTCTATTCTTGAGTTGATTATCGCACCGGCGCACATGGGACAAGGTTCCAGCGTGACATATAGTGTGCAGTCAGATAGCCGCCATCGCCCCAACTTTTTGCACGCTTTTTTTATTGCGATAATCTCAGCATGGGCAATGGAGTCATTCTTCCCCTCTCGCAGGTTATATCCCTTGGAGACTATTCGGTTGTTGCAGACCACCAACGCACCGACCGGCACCTCCCCCTTTTTCATAGCCTTTTTGGCGAGTTTGAGCGCCTTTTCCATATAATAATCATCTGATTTTGGCATCTTTTTCTCCCCAAAATGGCGGTAATAAATGAGAAAAGCAGTAACAGCACATGCAGTGTAATGCCCATCACAAACGCATTATTCTCACCTAAATAATAGGATATAAGGTATAGTATGTACGAAAAGCAGTTGTTGATAAGGTGCAACACAATCACAAATTTTAAACTTCTAAACAACCACATTGCGACCGACAGTGCGAGAGACAGGATAAAAATTGACACCATCCCGTTCATATGTAGCGAGGAAAAGATAAGTGAGGTTATTATTATCGCCTTGACCGCGCCAAATCGCATTAAAAATCGCTGGATCAGTCCACGGAACAGTATCTCCTCCACCACCGCAGGTATGACGCAGACCGACACAAAGAGTAGGGCGACCGAAAGATTGACATTGACATCAATTTGGTTCTTAGGCTCGATGCCTAAAGTGAGGTTAATCAAAAGATTTAATAGGTTTGCAAGCGGTATCAGCCCACAAAAAAGACCGGTGAAATAGAGCATGATGCGCCTTTTTTCAACTACCATCCTGCGTGCCCTCTGCGACACCTTTTGCGGTGAAAACACCTATTACCGTCATGAAAATAATCTTCATATCAAGGCAAAAACCAATATGGCGTGCATAGTATCCGTCGAGGTTTGCCTTGATTTCTATCGGCAATTCGTCCCTTCCGTTGACCTGTGCCCAGCCGGTCAGCCCCGGCACAAGAGGAGCTACATCGTATTTATCACGTTCCTCAATGAGATCATACTGATTATAGAGCGCCGGTCGAGGACCTACTATCGACATCCTGCCGGAGATGATGTTAAACAGCTGTGGCAGTTCATCGAGGCTTGTCTTGCGCAAAATTCTGCCGACCTTGGTGATGCGTTTTGACGGGTCGGATAAAAGGTGGGTCGGCACATCGCTCGGAGTATCGGCGTACATGGTGCGGAATTTTGCAATATTAAAGTGAGTTTTATCTCTCCCAACTCGCTTTTGAAAGAAGAAAATAGGGCCTTTAGAGTCAATTTTGATTGCTATGGCGATAAAAACATACAGAGGAAAAAGCACCGTTATCGCAAGAGTGCAGGCGACAAGGTCAATTAATCTTTTGAAAAAGGATTGGTACAACATTAACCTCCCTACCCTGTCGAGTCATCTAAGATGGTGCCGTCCGGAATGTAGGTTGGGACCATTGCACAGAGCTCCTCAATCATGTCGGCACGACGATGCTGTGAGGCAAACTCTTTGAGTCGATCTAACCCCTTGATAAACCGTTCAACGTCGATGTTGATAGGAGTGCCGATAAAAATCTTGCGATTGGTGGTCTTACGCACCCCTTCTTCGTCCTGCAGGAGCTCCTCAAACAGCTTTTCACCCGGTCGAAGTCCGGTAAAGACGATGTCTATATCCCGATACGGTATAAAACCGGCAAGCTTGATAAGATTTTCAGCAAGGTCTAAAATCTTGACCGGCTGACCCATATCGAGGACAAAAATCTCGCCGCCCTCCCCCATCGTCGAGGCTATCAGCACGAGGCGCACCGCCTCCGGTATGGTCATAAAGTAGCGAACGATGTCAGGCGTGGTGACGGTAATTGGACCGCCGCCGGCAATCTGCTCCTTAAAAAGTGGGAGAACCGAGCCGTTAGAGCCAAGCACATTGCCAAAGCGCACCGCAACATATTTTGTCCTGCTGTAGGTGGAAAAATATTGAACTATCATCTCGCACATGCGTTTGCTTGCACCCATGACGTTGGTCGGGTTGACCGCTTTATCACTTGAGATGAGCACAAAACGTTTGACACGGTGTGCATCAGATATTTTCGCGACGTTGTAGGTCCCCATCACGTTATTTTTTATCGCCTCTTCCGGCGCCGCCTCCATGAGTGGGACATGTTTGTGCGCCGCGGCATGGAACACGATGGATGGTTTATAACGAGCAAAAAGTCGGTCAATCTTATCATAGTCCCGCACCGAGGCAATCTGTACCTCTAATTTAAGGTCGGCATCGTATTTCCTTATCAACTCCTGTTGTATGGAATAGGCATTATTCTCATAGATATCCACAATGACCAGCAACGATGGGTTGCAGGAGGCAATCTGACGGCACAGTTCACTGCCGATAGTTCCACCCCCTCCGGTAACCATGACAACACGGTCACGGATAAGCTCGTTGTCGGTGAGCAGCTCCACCTCCTCACGACCGAGAAGGTCCTCCACCTTAACATCACGGATACGGGAGGTTATAGAGGACTCATCGTCCGAGATAATTCGGCTTAGATCCGGCACGGTGCGCAGGTTGCAGTTGGTTTTGGTGCAGATCGACATTATTCGGCGCTTTTCCTCCTCCTTTATATGCGGCAGGGCAAAAAGAATGGTCTCTATCTCGCATCTTTCCACCAGCTCCGGTATCTCCTCGATGGTGCCGAGAATTTCAATACCCATTATAGAGCGCCCCACGCGGGAATGATGTTCGTCCACCGCGCAGATGATGTTCATATCCTTATCACTCTTTTTGTTGAGTTCATGGATAAGAGAGGAGGCAACGTCCCCCGTGCCAATTAAAAGCACGCGACGCGCGACGTTGGTCGCCTGACGTTTAAACTTGGTGTTGCGATACATACGATAGGTCAGACGTGCATAAAGGGTGAGGGCGGAGGCAAATAGTGCGGCGGTGATATAGACCGATATCGGTATGCGCCGCTCCTCATACATTAAAAGAGTACCCACTAAAAAGATTGCTACAGCCATGACCGACGCTACACAAAATCGGAAAAACTCCACAATCTCGGCATATCGCCAAAGGCTGTCATACATGCCCATAAAAAAGTAGATGGTAGAATAACACGCAACAAAGAAAAAACAGCTCGAGACCAAAAGGCTCAGATAGGACATAAGTTCATAAGGACCTGCAATCAAGGTCCAGGTGATAAGGTATGAAAAAGCAACCACAAAAATATCAAAGAACAGGAGGATTTTTTTGCGGTGTTTTCGAAGTAGTCGAAACAATTTTTTCTTCATGCTTTATTATACAGCCTTTCAACAGTTTTATACAAGATCGTCTAACACCGGATCGAAGAACTTTTCTATGCCGTCTGCCGTAACATGGATACCGTCATAAAAATTGGTGTTATCACATCCTAACCTCTCCGGGTCATAGGAGCCGTGTACCGGAATGTCGTACTTCTTTCCAAGAGCCTGGATATATGTCTCCACCTCCAACATTCCGGGGCGATCTTCACTCTTTAGCACCTCACTATCATACACTATCGGATGATATGGTGTTAACACAAATATGACGTTTGTATCCTGTTCGAGAATATAGTTTAGCAGTTCCTCAAATTTATCCTTGCCGTCCTGCCTAAGCTCTTCAAAGCCGTGTAAAAATGTGGATTCCATACTTGCAAGGGAAAGTGCGTCAAGGTCGATGATATCCTGCTCTCTATTGCGGTATCCGTCGGAATAAACTATTGTGCCGTCATATCTCTTAACCTCATATTCCTGAGAATAGATATCCCCCGTCAAAACCTCGGGACCTTCGCCGGAACTGCCGCCTTTAAGATAGTATTCCACCGACGACTGGAAAAAGCTCGGGGAGAGCAGTGCCTCATATGCGACGGTATTGTCCGGAGCCACATAATCGCTCTCCTGACCGAGCGCGAGGGTGAGATACTCCTGATAAAGCACGACATCACTGCGGCGGTCGATATAAAACTCGTCCTGATAAAAGACCCACGGGTCCAGCACCATTATCACGTTGTCCGGAACCTTGTTCTCATCGACCATGGTGTAGAACATATTACAAAGGTCGATATATGCGGCGGAGATCATGCCGTAGTTATAATAGCTGTTATCCGGAAAAAACTCTTCCCCGATTTGCAATGCCCGAGAGGAGCCGAGCACTGCTACCTCATAGGGCTCGTCGGTGTTCGCGACATGTAGGTTATTAATCTGACGTTCGTCCAACTGCTCATATCGTGATAGTGAATGCCCCTCGTGTAGCGCGAGTGCCGCCTCTAACTCAAATTTGTCACCGTGAAAAAAGGCGGACGGGTCAATATAGTAGCTCACCCAGACCATAAAGAGTAATATAGGTAGCAAAAGGAGGGACTTTAGCACCATTACCGCCATCAACAGCAGTGTTTTTAATGCCGAAAGAACCCTAAACAGTATTGATTTAATCCTATCTTTCATCAATCCTTACCTTTAAAATGCGAAATAGATAAACGGTGATTCGCCGAACTCTCCAAAAAACAGTATTGCAAGCAGTGATATATAGTAGTAAGGCCATCTTACGAAAAAGAAGGAGCGCGCGATACGGTCGGCTATGGGAGTTTTGCCGGACAGCCGTTCTAACAACAGAATGACGGCGGCGGTGGTTGCGATGCCGGTGGCGGTAGTGCCAAAAAATCCTATTGAGGAGAGCGAGGTTGTTATCAGCTCGGTATCGCTGATGTATAGAGAAAAATCCTCAAACATATGTGTTATTACATAAAAGGCGGTTTCAAGGTCGGGTGAGACGAAAAACACATAGGCAAACACAACAGCAGGAAAAACGATAATCCATTTGAGCACCGGAATCAAGAAAAATCGTGGAGATATCTTGGTTAATGAATAGAATTTATCTCTAATTGGTCTTGTTAATCTCTCTAAAATCTGATAAACACCGTGCAACAGTCCCCATATTAAAAAGGTGAAGTTAGCACCGTGCCACAATCCTGAAACCAAAAAGGTGATCAACAGGTTAAGGTAGCCGCGCACCCTGCCGCACCGATTGCCGCCGAGCGGTATGTACAGATAGTCCTTAAACCAGGTGGATAGTGAGATATGCCACCTGCTCCAAAAATCACGAAAGGATATGGCGAAGTAGGGGTTGTTGAAGTTCTGCATAAGATCAAAGCCAAACACCCTCGCCGCTCCGATGGCAATATCGGAGTAGCCGGAAAAATCGAAGTATATCTGAAAGGTGAACATCAGTGCACCGAGTAGCAGTGTGAACCCCTCAAACTCATCTGGGTTAGCAAAGATGATAGACACCGCGCCGGAAAAACCATCGGCAACAATGACCTTTTTTACAAAACCGAACAGCATACGACAAAGTCCGCTGCGCACCCTTTTGTATTCAAAGCGGTGGTATTCCTTAAACTGGGGCAGGAGGTTTTTCGCACGCTCGATGGGACCTGCAACTAATTGAGGGAAAAAGCTGACGAATAGTGCATAGTCGATAAAGTTGCTCTCGTGTTTGAGGTCACGGCGGTAGACATCGATGGAATAGCCAAGCGCTTGAAAGGTGTAAAAGCTGATGCCGACCGGCAGTAAAAGCGACAGCTCCGGTATGGAATAAGCAATCCCGAGCGAGCCGAAAAGCTCTGCAAGACTGTCGTTGAAAAAGTTGTAGTACTTAAACAAAAACAGTATAATAAAGTTGACCGAAAGATTGACGGCTAGTGCCACCTTTCGAAGAGTCTGTTTTTCGGCACGTTCTATCAGAAAAGCGGTCAGATATGTTGAGAGGGTGGAAAAAAGGATTAATAGAGAATATCCGACATTCCACTGCATATAAAAATAGTAGCTTGCCATGAGTAACCAAAGATTCTTCACCTTTTTGGGTACAAAAAAGTACAAAAGGCAAACAATCGGGAAGAATATTAAAAACTCAAAGCTATTAAAGTTCATCTGTTTTTTGCTTTCCCTCCAGCTCACGAACACGTTTTTCCAATAATGCACTTGTCTGATTGAGCCTTGTAATTCGGGTGGTAAAACCGCTGACTATAATCGATAATGCAAGGGTATTGAGTATAACAAACACAAATATCAGGATAAACACAAAGTTGACAGGGTCGATAACTCGAAAGATGTCGCCCAAAACCAAGATAATATAGGGAGCAAGACTGAAAATAAGCAAAGCAAGTCCGGACAAAAGCCAGACTATCGCATATTTTACCGCAAGCTTACCCTTGCGAAGAGCATAGAAGATTATAGCGAGGTATAAAACAACGCCAAAAATCAACACTACCTGTAGAATGATCTCGTCAAGCATATAATCTCCTTAATATTTCAACCATTCCACCACTAATGACAATATAACCTTTATCATATAGTAGGGCGCCTTGATTGCGTTTATGCTGGATAGTCCGGCAAAGCGCTCCTGCATGACGACCGGAACTTCCTGTATAACATAGCCGTGTTTGAGTGCCGAGAGGATTGCCTCCGGCTCCGGGAAGTCCTGCGCGTAGTCCTTTGCATAGAACTCTGTCAAACGTCTGCCGGTCGCGCGAAATCCGCTGGTCACGTCCCGAACTCGTTTTCTGGTCAATATCAGGATAACTATGCTGATTAAAAAGATGCCAAAGCGCCGAAGTGCCGACGACTGAAATCCCTCTTTTGTGATAAATCTACTGCCTATGGACATGTCAATCCGTCCGCCCTCGAGTGGTTCTAACACCGTTTTCAGATACTCCGGGTTGTGCTGTCCATCCCCGTCCATCTGTACTGCAACATCGTAATCGTGCTCCACTGCATATTGATATCCGCACTGCACCGCACCGCCGATACCGAGATTAAAGGGAAAGGTCAGGTAGTTAAGGTTATTCTCCCTGCAGACTGCCTCACTGTTGTCGGTGGAACAGTCGTTAATTATAATATAGTCCACCTCCGGATTGGTATTTTTCAGCCGCTCTACCACCCCGACGATGTTCTCCTCCTCGTTAAAGCAGGGGATTATTACCAACACTCTCAATATACTTTTCCTTTTTATTGTTTTCCTATAATATGCCTGATCAACTCGGGTAAAACCGCATCTCGACTTAGATATTTTTCGTAGTAGTCCTTTGCATTATGTGACAGCTTATTTAGTTGTCCCTCCGACAGTGATAAGAGTTGCTTAAGATTGTCGAAAAGTTCGTCAACATCGCCCGGCCGTGAACAGTATCCACACCCTGCCTCCTCTATCGTCGCCGCACCGGCGCCGGAGAGGGCACATAGTAACGGTCGACACATCGCCATACAGGAGGAGACCTTTGCCGGCACCGTCAGATCCAAATCCGCACTTGTATTGAGTGAAACGAAAAGAGCGTCGGCATCGTTTGAGGCAATAATGACATCCTCGATAGAAACCCTGCCGAAAAAATCAAAATATTCTAAAAGCCTATTCTTTTCAACATCAAACACAAAATCCGCGTGGGACATGCCGTCACCGTACATGGAGAATTTAACCTCCTTTATCCCCTCATCTCGGCAAAGTTTAGCGAGTTCTATAAGCATATCTAAACCCTGTGCAGGAGAGAAGTTGCCGGCAAACATGATGTTGAAAACCTTGCCTCTATTCCCTTTTGGGGAGGAATTCTCGGCATAGATATCCTCGCAATACTGGGGGAAAACAGCTATATCATTCCTGCCGGTTATGTCTAATAAACGCTCTTTCATACCGCTCGACAGTGCTATGAGGTGGCCGCCGTGTCTATAGTGCCATGCAGAGACACCGCTCGCCACAGCGCGCAAGAGTTTGTTTTTTATCGGCAGTACGGAGTAAAGGTTTTCCGGCCAGAGATCCAGCACATAGCTATATAACGGGGCTCGTTTGATCTTGGAGATAACGATTGCGGGAAAAATCATCAGTACGGGCGAGGTCTCATAACACAGAATGCTGTCGTATCGACGACCGCATAGCCTTACCATGGTAAAGAGCGAGAAGAACGGGTAGGATACGTAGTTGAGGAATATGCCGAGCGATGAACTGCCACGCGGTATCTCTAATGCGCGAAATATCTCGATGCCGTCTTTTGATTGTCGACGGTTCTTAAATGTCGAATATCCGGGATAAAACCGCCCTTTAGGGTAGTTCGGAATACCACAGAGGACATCCACCTCAACATCGTTTTGCACAAAGCCGTCGGCGATATCATTGATACGAAAATCCTCCGGCCAGAAATGCTGTGCGACTATTAACAGCCGCTTTTTCACTGCGTCTTTCGCCATACAAACTCGTTGATAATCTTGGTGTAACTCTCAATAATCTTGACCACCTTGACCGAGACATTTTCATCGTTATAGTCCGGAGCGATCTTCACCACCTCGTTATTTTCCTTCATGGAAATAGCAAGCGCAACTGCACGCTGAATATCCTTGCCATTTACACCTCCGATGACCACCGTGCCTTTATCCAGTACCTCGGGACGTTCGGTAGAGTTGCGAAGTGATACACCGCAAAAGTCGAGTATTGCCGATTCTTCCGGCAGTGTACCGGAGTCGGAAAGCACACAAAGTGCACTTTTTTGTAGCTTGTTGTAGTCGAAAAAACCAAACGGCTCGAGATTCCTCACCAGTGGGTTGAAGACAAAGCCGGTCGCATCCAATCGTTTTTGACTGCGTGGGTGGGTGGAGTAGATTACCGGCAGGTTATAGACCTTGGCAATGTTGTTGAGCCCTTGCATCAACGAGAAAAACTTCTGCTCAATGTCGAGATTTTCCTCTCGGTGGGCGGAAACGAGGAAGTATTTCCCCTCGGTAAGCCCAAGTTTTTCCACCGCGTCACTTGCATCAATCTTATCACGGTATTTTTCTAAAACCTCACGCATCGGCGAACCGGTGACAAAAATCCTACTCTTTTCAATACCCTCCGATAGAAGATATCGACGGGAATGCTCGGTATAGGGCAGATTGACATCACTAATATGGTCGACGATACGGCGGTTAATCTCCTCCGGCAAATTTTCATCAAAACAACGGTTGCCGGCTTCCATATGAAACACCGGTATTTTAAGCCGCTTTGCCGATATTGCACAGAGGCAGGAGTTGGTGTCACCGAGTATCAACAGCGCGTCGGGACGCTCTTCCTTTAATAGTTTATAGCTTTTTGATATTATATTACCGACCGTCTCACCGAGGTCATTGCCGACACTTTCGAGATAAAAATCCGGTTTTCGCAGTTCCAGCTCCTCAAAAAATATTCCGTTGAGGGTGTAGTCATAGTTTTGCCCGGTGTGTACCAATATATGATCAAAATAGCGATCACACGCCTTAATGACCTCTGCAAGTCTAATAATCTCCGGGCGGGTGCCGACTACGGTCGCAAGTTTGAGTTTTGGCATCTATTGTCCTTTCTTTAAACTTCAAGATAAAAGGTGTCGGTGTGCTGTGGATTAAACACCTCACTGCTCCAAAAGAGGGTCACGAGGTCAACCTCGCCGACGTTGGTTATGCTGTGGGTGCATCCGGTCGGGATGTCCACAACCTGCGGTACACTGCCCTCTACCGTCAGCTCGGTAACACACTCCTCGTCAATGGGACGAATTTTTATCAGTGCCTTTCCGCTGACCACAAAAAATTTCTCCGTTTTGGTGTGGTGCCAGTGGTTGCCACGGGTTATACCCGGTTTTGTAACACTGTAAAAGATCTGTCCAAATCCATCCTTTTTCAAAAACTCAGCGAGGTTGCCGCGCTCATCCACCTTATTATCGAGCAGATAGCTATATTCCTCGCTCGGCAGATAGCTGACGTATGTGCCGTACATCTTGGTGGCGAGCTCGGAGTCGAGTTTGGGTGCATATGCGTTTTCACGGCTTAACTTAAAGGAGGATATCAACTCCGATAATGCGGAAAGTGTTATCTTGTAACAAGGTTCAACCTGTAAAGGCACATTGCTTGACACCGACAAATCGCCCTTTGCAACAGCACAGAGAGTATTTATAACATCCTCTATATAGACGAGGGTCACCTCAGCATTCGGATCGTTAATCTGTATCGGCAGACCGAGTGCAATGTTGTGGCAAAAGGTCGCGACCACACTGTTATAGTTGGGGCGGCACCATTTGCCAAACACTCCAACCAATCGATATATTAAAATCGGTGCGCCGAACTCTTTTCCATACTCATACAGTGCCTGCTCGGCGAGCGCCTTACTTTTCCCGTAGTCGTTGTCAAGCTCTGCCTGAATACTGCTGGTCGTCACTATCGTGGCGGTATTATTAGCCGCTTTTAGATTTTCAAGAAGTGTTTTAGTGAAGCCGGTGTTGCCGGTATAAAACTCTTCAATATCCTTCGGGCGGTTGATACCGGCGAGGTGAAATACGAGCTGTGCCCTTTTACAGTAATCGGCGAGCTGTTGCTCGGTGCTGTCGATATCATAGAGCATCAGATCACAAAAGCCACGGTTTTTGAGCTCTGCGACAAGATTTTTGCCGATAAATCCGGCGGCACCGGTTATA
>CAYJMO010000004.1:0-52968 GCA_964371365.1 uncultured Oscillospiraceae bacterium | reverse complement strand
TCATTATCCTGCTGATAGAGTTGTCGGTACTGTTGTGGGGTTATCCCCTCACGCTGTTTAAACTTACGGTTGAAGTTATTATCATCGCTGTAGCCGACGTTGTGAACTATATCCTTTATGCTGAAACGAGTGTTGATCAGGTAATGTTTTGCGTTTTCAAACCGCAAGGCGTCGACATACTTCATGATAGGATCGCCGTTTTGTGCCTTAAAATATCGGGTGAGGTAGGAGGCGTTCATGGAGAATTTTTCGGCAATGCTGTCAAGACATAGTGTGCTGTCGGAGAGATTTTCCGCTATATAGGACAGTATCAACTCATATTTTTCACTTTTTGCGGCAGTGTCTTCACTCGGCACAATCTGTCGCATAAGTGTAATGCAAAAACTTTCAAGGTTGGATTTATACTGTTTTAGATCCTGTGGTATCCTCGAATAGAGGTTATCAAGTTTATACAAGGTCGTCTCGGGAGTGGTTATGGGGGTTTGGTCTATAAATTTTCTAAGAGCTGCGAGCAGATCAAAACATGCGCCGCGCACCGTCAGCACATCACCGGAGTCGGAAAACTTCTCAAAAAAGAGGCTTAAATCCTCACGAAGTTCCATCTCGTTTTGATGCTTGATACTCTTGACAATGCGCTCTATGTAGTTGCTAAAGTTAATCTTTTTAAAGCCGCTCTTGCAGAGTAGGTTGTCGATAAGTGCGGTGGTCAGGATCTCACTCTGCTCGAAAAACATGGAGTACTCTAAGAATGTAAGGGCATCTTTATAGGAATAGGAGATACTGTTTAACTTGGTGTAGTGCCACCCTACCGCAAAGGTCATGTCAAAATCATACTTCTGCGCAACGTGGTCTTGAATGTATCGACATAGATCGAGTGCACGTTGTTGAATGCTCATCTCATCGTCGGTGCCATAGACGATGACGATGCCGGTGCTGTATATTACATCGTTGGTAAAGATAAAATCATTCGGCTCGACATGGTTTTTTATTCGGTTGCTGATGGCGAGACGATCTATCCACTGTTGATTGACAGAGCGATTTTGAACAAAGTCCACAAGATAGTTGTCGATATACGCCACGATACAACAGTAGTTCTTGGTGCTTTCCAACTTCTCAAGCTGTATGCTCGCCGCCTCACCCCATTGCTCGGCGATAGCCTGTGTGTTCTTCCCGTTTAATAGTGCGGTCATTATCTGGGTTGTTACGATGCTCTCCTGATTCGATAGGTTATCGGTGAGTCGCAGCATGTTGTCGTTAAGATATTTAAAGGTATTTTCAATGACCACCTCCTCACCGGGGTTCGGCGAGACGTTGTGTATGAGGGAGGACAGGTTATAAAGTGGGGTATACCATCTGCGCGCAATAAACATACTCATCTGCCTTGCAAAGAATAAAAGCAGAAGATAAAAGATAAGTGTAGTGAGCGAGAGGTATATCAATCCGGAGTAGACCTCCATGCTGTCAACGCTGTACACTCCATAACAATCGTTGGTGATATCCTCAAAAACAAATTGCGTGATATTGTTACCGGTTGGCATCTCGGTGCCGGACACTAAAATCAAACTATCCTGCCCGTCATATATCTCAAAGTGGCCGGACGACATCTCGATATTGTCGTTTATCAGGTTCACAAGGTAGTCATAGTCCATCTCATAGTAGAGTATCGCATCAGAAACACCATAGGGGGATGGTTTGGTGGTGACACAGTAGAGGGATTTGTCGCTGTGGTCGGAGTCGGCGTCGGATAAAAAGAAGAAAACATCGGGGGATATAAGCTCGTCATTAAACTCGGGTGAGATCTCATGAAGGGAGGACAGCAGATCGGAATACGGACTTTTGCCCCGACTGGAAAAGACCATGTCGGATAATAGAACATTACTGCTTTTTCCATAAGCAATGCCGAGTGACAAAATGCTTTCGTGGGAGGAAATAGATGTATTTATATCCTGTGCGATGTTGTGGGAGTAATCAAAGTTGCTCTCTATATTATAGGAAAAAAGAGAGGATTGATTGGAGATGCTGTAGCTCACCTTGGTCAGCGCGTTGAGCTCCTGTTTAAAATAGTTGTAACTTTGCTCCGTGTTTTGTTGCAAACCCTGGTTTAAAGATATGTACTGAGAGTATAACGATAAACCGGCAAAAATTAGCAAAAGAGATAAAAGAATGACGAATATAGAGAAGATAATGCGGTAATATTTTTTAAGAGTAGTATGATTTTTTATTGTAAATTTATCCAAAAAACACATCCCTCCCATCTTTTATACCATTACCATTTTAATTTTACCATTTTAATTTTAAAATGTCAAATATAGTTTTTTCGAAGGAGTTGCAAGGAGTCTGCACAGTCGTTATGTTCGCTGAATAAGCGCCTTTATCCGGTTGTAAAGAAGGAAAAATGCAAATTTTTACATAGCAAAAGTCCAAATTTTTGACAGTTCAAATACAAAGAATTGCCCCATTAAGGTCAAGTATTTCATATTGAAAAGGTGACGATAATGTGATAAAGTTGTGTCATAAGATAACAAATCAAATTTTGATAGGGAAAAAATATGTCAAAACCAAAAAAAAATGGTATAACAATCAATCAAAAGAGTGTGCTCGGCAAGATGCTATCCTGTTGGCAACTCTATCTGTTTGTTCTGCCGGCGATTATCTACCTAATTATATTCAACTATATACCTATGTACGGTGTTCAGCTGGCGTTTAAATACTTTCAACCCAACCTCGGTATCGAGGGTAGCCCCTGGGTCGGTTTTGATAACTTTATAAGGTATTTTAACTCCCACTACTTCTGGCGGCTTATCGAGAACACGCTGGTGCTCAATATATACAATCTTATCCTCGGTTTCCCGTTCCCCATTATCCTCGCCCTCATGATGAACGAGATAATGAAGCCCAAGCTCAAAAAGGCGGTGCAGACCATCATGTATGCGCCCTACTTTATATCCGTCGTTGTCATAGTCGGTATACTTACCGTTTTACTTAACATGACCACCGGTTTTGTCAACGTGACCATTCAAAATCTCGGATTTGAGGCGGTGCCGTTTTTGACCGACTCGGGATGGTTCCGACATGTCTATGTCTTCTCCGACCTATGGACGAATGTCGGTTGGAACTCCATTATATATATAGCGGCGCTAACCGGTGTCGACCCGGCATTGCATGAGGCGGCACAGATAGACGGTGCAAGTAAGTTCAAACGCATCATCCACATCAACATTCCGGCGATCGCACCGACTGCGGTTATCCTGTTTATCCTACAGGCAGGTCGTATGATGAACCTCGGCTTTGAAAAGGTCTTCCTGCTTCAAAACGGTATGAATATCGAGACCTCGGAGGTTATCTCCACCTTTGTCTACACCCAAGGTCTTCTGCTTATAGACTATGGATACTCCACCGCTATAGGACTCTTTAACAACATTATTAACATCATACTGCTGTTGACCTTCAATAAACTTGCACAAAAACTCGGCAGCAACGGTCTATTTTAAAAGATTAACATAAAATGGTGATGAAATTGAAGAATAAAAGCACAAAAATTAAAGAGGCTTCGGGCGACAGACTGCTCAACGTTATCATCGGTATAGTGTTGGTCATAATGGTGCTGTTGGTAGTATATCCTCTATGGTTTATCATTATAGCCTCGGTCAGTGACCCCCTCGCAGTTTTCGCCGGTGATGTATGGATAATCCCACAGGGTTTTAACCTCGACGCTTACAACCTCGTCATTAGAGACGATGACATCTGGTCCGGCTATAGAAACACTATCATGTACACCGTCGTCGGCACCTCGCTCAACATCGCGGTGACCATGACAGCCGCCTATTCGCTCTCCCGCAAGAAGATGTTCGGCCGCAACATTATAATGGGTTTTATCATCTTCACCATGTTTTTCTCGGGCGGTCTTATCCCGACCTACCTGCAGATCAATGAGATCGGTCTTTATGACACCTTTGCAATCATGGTGCTCTTTAACCTCGTCAATGTTTACAACCTTATCGTAGCGAGAACCTTTATCCAGACCACCATCAGCGAGGAGCTTTTCGAGGCGGCATATATCGACGGATGTAGCGACGCGAGAGCATTCTTTAACATGGTATTGCCACTCTCCGCACCTATCATCGCGGTGCTTATCCTGTTCTATGGTGTTGCTCACTGGAATCAATACTTCAATGCACTCATATATCTGCAAGAGCGTTCCAGAATGCCACTTCAGATTATCCTGCGTGAGATACTGCTCGCCAACATGAGCACCGAGTCCAACCTCGATGTCGTCATGGAGACCGATCTGTCCCAGTTCTTTATCGGTGAGAGCTTAAAGTTCGCCGTCATCATCGTGTCCAGTGTGCCGATGCTGATACTCTACCCCTTCCTGCAAAGATTCTTCATCAAGGGTATCATGGTGGGCTCTGTCAAGGGTTAAAATCTTTAGTAGATTTAACTAATAAATTGGAGGAACTATTTTCAAGAAAGGATTTAAGAACATGAAAAAACTTCGCATTCTTTTAGCGATGCTCATTGCACTTGCAATGCTCGCCTCCTGCTCCACACCGGCTGCTCCGGCAGAGGATGGGGGAGATGCTCCTGCCACCGAGGATGGTGGTGATGCCGCTGATGATGGCATGTCAAATGTAAATATGACAGGTATGCCCATCGTAAACGAGACCATCGAGCTGGATGCTCTTGTATCACTCTTCTATCTTATGGACGAGTGGAATGGTCACCCGGCATTTGTACACCTTGAAGAGCTGACCAACGTCAAGGTCAACTTTGAGAGCGTTCCGGACGAGGGCTTTATCGAAAAACGTAACCTTATCTTTGCCTCGAACGAGCTGCCGGACTTCATCATCCGTGCAAAATTAACCCCGGAAGAAGAGACAAAATACGCGACCGCTCAGCAGATAATACCTCTTGATCCCTACTTTGCGGACTATGCACCTAACTTCTCCGCAATGCTTGCAGAGGACTCCAACCTTATCAAGAGTATTGCAGCCGCTGACGGCAGTGTTTACAGCATGCCGCAGATCAACACCACCCTCGGCAACCTGATGCAAAAACATTGGATTAACTCCACCTGGCTTGACAACTTAGGGCTGGCAGTTCCGACCACCACAGACGAGCTCTACGAAGCACTTGTCGCTTTCCGTGACCAGGATGCAAACGGCAACGGCGATACCACCGATGAGATACCTTTCGGTGCACAGCTCGGAACAGTAGCACCGACCTTTAATGCCGCCGCAACCTTTGCACGTACCTTCTACGGTTCCTTTGGCATGGCACTCAACTACGGCGCTATCGACTTCTACTCCGAGATAGACGACGAGGGAATGGTTAAACTTCTCCCGCTTCAGGATGGTTACGAAGACATGCTAACCTACCTCAACATGCTTTGGGAAGAGAACCTAATCCACAAAGAAATCTTTGCACAGGATCTGACCCAGCTTGCTTCCCAGGTCAACAGCGACACCGTTGGCTATGCAACACACGGCAACAACACCCAGTGGATGGGCGCAACACGCGAGCAGTTTGTAGCAGTACCGGCACTGGAAGGACCGGACGGCTCTAAAGGCTGGAACCACGCATTCCCGAAAGTTCAGACCACCGGCACATTCGCTATAACCTCCGCTAACGAGCATCCCGAAGCCACAATGCGTTGGGTTGACCATCTCTACAGCGAAGAGGGTACAGTTTTAGTACGTTTCGGCATCGAGGGCGAGAGCTATGAAGTCGTCGACGGCGAATATGAACTGCTTGACCACATTCTTAACGACCCGAACGGTCTGACCCTTGACGAGGCTATTGCACAGTGGGGCTTCTTCGTAGGTGGCAACATCCCGCAGAACATCTTTGACAAGGTTGATGCCTCCGCTGCACAGCTCCCCGAGACCAAGGCTGCCGATGCTGTCCTTGAGCCGGACATGGTGCCGCTTGAGAACATCCCTGTTCTCCACTACACCGATGAGGAGACCATGGCACTCGGTCAGTACTCACAGGATATCAAGAACTTCATCAACGAAAATACCATCAAGTTCATCACCGGCGAGCGTCCGATAGAAGAGTATGCTGACTTTGTCGCCGAGCTGGAGGCTATGAATGTTGACGAGTACACCGGCATCCTCCAGGCCGCATTCGACAGATGGATGGCAGGTTAATTTAGCAACAAAAATTTAGCAATAATAATATACCGATAAGCATTATTTGTCCGGTCATGCCCAAAAACCGTGGCATGACCGGACATTTTTACAAAAAAGGAATATAAATTAAATGAAAAAGGTCAGAATAGGCGTCATAGGTTGTGGCAGTATCGCCGACAACTACCACCTGCCGGCAATGGCAAAATGCGAGAATGCAGAGTTTGTCTGGGCGTGTGACATCATTGAGGAACGTGCGATAAAGGCAAAGGAAAAATTCGGATTTGAAAAAACTACACTTGATTATAAAGAGGTGCTCGCCGACGATAGTGTCGAGGCTATCTGCATCTTCACCAAGATAGATACCCATGCCACCATGGCTATCGAGGCATGTGCCCTCGGTAAAAAGATTTTCATGCAAAAACCGTTTGCCTATAACATTGACGAGGGTAGACGCATCATAAAGGCTATCAAGGACAACAACATCAGCTTCACCCCCTCTTTCATGCACTCCTACCTGCCGGAGAGTTTGCAGGCAAAGGCTATCATCGAGAGCGGTGAGATCGGCAAGGTGGAGAGCGTTCTAATGCGCAACACCCTGCACAACCCCTACCACACCGCACCGAGCTACGGCGGCGCGATGATGGATATCGGTTGTCACGGTATCGACCTTATCCGCACCATGACGGGGCAGGATTATCTCTCCGTCTTTGCGGTAACCCCGAGGAACATCGACCCGGATAAGGTGGTGGACACCGCCACCGACCTCAACGGCGACGAGCGACGCGCAACACTTGTCTATCACATGACCGACGGCGTAACCGCCGTGCACGAGGTCAACTGGTCCAAGGTGGGCAACACAACACGTTGTGAGATGGAGATACACGGTGAAAAGGGCACGGTATACCTGCTCAACCCCTACAACAAGGAGGGTGTTATCTATGTCTCCAGCGAAAAGGCGAATAACAGCGACCTTGTCAAGGGAGTAAAGATAGACGTTGCGCCGAAGTTCTATGGTTTAACCCACCATGAGACACTTATTAACGACTGGGCGAACGACACCACCGACAGCAAAACGCCGGAGGACGGCTTTTATACGCTCGCAGTAATACACGCCGCACGCAAATCGATGGCAAGTGGCAAACCGGAACTTGTCGAGAAACCACAATAAATAGTGATAAAAGAAAGGATAATGAAATGCAGTTAGGATTTATCGTACCCGCCGAGAGCGATCTTAAGGTTCAGTTTCAATTCGCAATGCAACAGGGCATCGAGTATGTGGAGTTGCAGTTCAACCAACTGAGATGCATGAATTTTGACACACAGCGCATATTTGATGCAATGGAGGGCACTAATGTCAAGGTCGGTGCCTGCGGACTTTGGGAGCTGAACACCCTCAGCGACGATGAAAAAACCTTTGAGGAGAACAAGAAGACCGTCTTTGAGTTTTTCGACATGGTGGCGGCAATCGGCTCGCCGGTCGCATTTATAAATGCCGGTACTTACAAGGAAAACGACACCGACGCGAATGTCGCTAAACTCAAAGAGGCATATCCCCAGTATAAAAAATATGCTACCGACAAGGGTTTAAAGCTCGCATTCTATCTCGGACACAAGGGCAACTTTATTAACAGTCGTGACATCTTAGCACGAGTTATAAGCGAGATACCGGACTTTCCACTTAAAATCGATCCGGTCGGTCTCATGCGCAACGTGAAGGATGACCCCTACTATGTAGTGAGCCAATACGCCAAAAACATCGTGCATTTCCATGCCAAGGATATCTATCAAATCCCGGATATCGGCTTTGAGATAGAGCCGCCGGTGGGTCTCGGTCAGAAAAAGTGGAACGTCCTGCTCGGAATGTTGTATGACGTAGGCTACACCGGTTGTGTCATCATCGAGCCGCACGGACCCAATTATATGATGGAGAGTTATGGTAGATTTAAACACGTCGTCCTATCCAAAAGGCACTTAGAGCAGTTTATAGTTTAATTATTATTTAGGGACAACCCTCGCGTTTACGAACAACCGCAGGGGTTGTTCCTGTATTTCTAAATACCGGAAAGGATTTTGCACACTATGTCACTTAAAAAGTTCTGGAGCGACATGCACTCCAATATTCACCACAATCAGATGGACGAGCTCCCTATGTGGTTTGAGCATGCAAAGCAGACCATAGATTTCTGGCCGATAGCCTACTACCCCTTCTACATGAAGCCGACCGAATGGGGTCTTGCTGTAGAGGACAAGATAGACGATGATAAATATAAAGCGGACTGGGAGGTCTTGCGCAAATTTGTAAAGGAAAAAAACGCCGAGGGGTATCCCATGTTTATGGGATATGAATGGCAGGGTGCAGGCAAGGACGGCGACCACAACGTCTTCTTCCTCGACAACGAACAACCGCAACTCCATCCCATGAGATATCAGGAGCTAATCGATGCATTTAAGGGAATAAACGCCATCGGCATACCACATCATGTGGCATATCAGCTCGGCTCACGCGGTAAAAATTGGTGCACACACAACGAGGAGTTTTCACCGGTTGCCGAGATTTATTCCAGCCACGGTAGCAGTGAAAGCGATCTCACCCCTCTCGAGATGGGTCGCCATATCCACATGGGACCACGCGCCGGCGGCACCGACTATGAGAGCGGTCTTTCGCACGGCATAAAGGTCGGTGCGATAGCATCGGGCGACAACCATATCATCCCGGCAATCTTCGAGCACGGCACCATGTGTGCATTGGCAAAAGAGAACACAAAGGAATGCATATGGGACGCGCTGAAAAAGCGCCACACCTACGGCGTATCTCGCAGTAGAATAGGGGTGGATTTCTCGATAGACGACGCAATAATGGGCGACGAGCTACCGCACACCGACTCTGCAAGGTTGAAAATCGGTGTCGTGGGCACAAATGCGATTGACCGCATAGAGATATTGCGGGACAATATACTGGAAGAGATGATAGTGCACTCCGGCAGTTATGAGCGGGAGGCTATACCGTCCACCGTGCGCTTTAAGTTCCGCCTTGAAATAGGTTGGGGTCCGGACACGCGCGTCTATAAGGAGATATACAAAAAACTCTGGGAGGGCAAGCTTCACACCGACGGACAGATACTCTCGGTGGAAAACTGCTTTAACACCTTCGGACAAAAGATTATATCGAGAACACAGCAGGACTTTGAGTTCAACCTGACCACCTACAAGTCCACCGGCACCGGTAAGTGGATGGGCGCAAGCGGTGTGACAAACGAGGGTTTTATCTTTGAGATAGAGGCGGACTCGAACAGCGATATAACCTTAACGCTCGATGGCAAGGACTATGTCTTGAGGGTCTGCGATATTATAAAGAATACCAACGTGATACCGCTGTTCGACGAGGTCAGAGCACTCACAAAGGAGACCTACGGCGAGGTGGAGCACTACCGTGACGACCCATGGTGGCACAACGCATACAAGATTAAATTCCATAAAGGGTGTGTATCAAAGGGATACGAGGTATCCTACGAAAAGAATATAAATCCAATAAAGGGCAGTAACTATCGTCTTCGTGTATGGCAAAAAAACGGCGACATCGCCTGGACATCGCCGATATTTGTAGTTTAAAAGGGAAAAAATATGTATAATGTAGGTGTCGATGTCGGAGGAACAAGTATAAAAACCGGCATTGTTAATGATGAATATGAGATATTAGCACGCAGCAGGCAGGAGACTTTTTTTGGAATGACAAACGATGAATTTTGTGAGAGGATCGCAAAATGCATCGAAGAGGTGCTCCATAATGCAGGGCTGGGTGTATCAAAGGTTGCGCAGATAGGCATAGGTTGCCCCGGCAACGTGAACGACAAGCTCGGAATATTTGAACACATAGGCAATCTCGGACTCAAAAATGTCGAGGTGAAAAAGGCTCTTGCAAAACGCTATCCCGGCACAAAGGTGATTATCGACAACGACGCGAATGCCGCGGCGTACGGCGAATACCTTGCAGGCGCACTCAAAGGGTCAAGTTTTGCGGTTGCGGTGACACTCGGCACCGGAATAGGCGGTGGCATAATTGCGGACGGTAACATCTATCGCAGTTATAACTACTACGGGGGTGAGGTAGGTCACACCGTGATACACGCAGGAGGCAGGGCTTGCCGTTGCGGACGAAACGGCTGTTGGGAGGCATATGCCTCCGCCACCGGTCTCACCGCCACAACCAAGGAAATTATGAAAGAGTATCCCGATTCACTGATGTGGGCACTCGCCGAAAACGACATAGAAAAGGTCAAGGGTTCCACCGCATTCACCGCAAGAAAGCAGGGAGATGAGGCGGCAAAAAAGGTCGCCGAGCTCTTTGTCGATGACCTTGCGGTTGGACTTGCCAACATCACCAATGTACTACAGCCCAAAACGGTTTGCATAGGCGGTGGTATCAGTGAGCAGGGCGACTGGCTGATAAAGATGCTCCGAGAAAAATATGATGCCGAGATTGCGCTCCCCTCACGGCGCGCAGAGATAATTGAGGCAAAACTCGGCAACTCTGCCGGGATAATAGGGTCGGCGTTTTTAGTATAAACATGTCAACTTATTCGTCAAATATCATATTATTACCCCTTTCGTTTGTGTGATTATAGATATATAATAAGCATATCGATCAAGCTCGATATTAAATATCGAACTATATCGATACAGGAGGATTGGGTGTTTTCACCCATAACACACAAATGCAAAGAGGAGAAATAATGAAACTTAAAGCGTTACTTTTAGCATCGTTACTTTCCATAGGGCTTCTCGCATCCTGTGCTCCGGCAGAGGAATCGACACCGGCAACGGACGAGACACCGGCAACAGATGAGAGCACATCTACCGATGATAGCACAGAAGAAGCACCGGCAGGCGGCGAAGTTGAGATCTGGACATACTTCTCGGCTCCGGAAGATGTGTATTTTGATGAGGTAATAGGCACTATAACAGCTGATCTCGGATTGACAAGCAAGGTGGTTCACTACCCATTTGCCGACCTGAACACCCAGTACACCCTCGGTCTTGTATCCGGTGAGCTCCCCGACATAGGTATGGTTAACAACCCCGACAATGCAACATTCATCGAGATGGGTCTTTTGATGGACATCACCGACAAGGTTGAGGAATGGGGACAGCTTGACCAGTTCTATGAGAGCTCGATGGGCACAACCACCGTGGACGGCAGAATTTACGGTCTGCCCCAGAACAGTAACTGTATAGCACTCTATTATGATGCAGACATGCTGGAAGCGGCAGGCGTTGAAGTGCCGACCACATGGGACGAGCTTAGCGTTGCGGTAGAGGCCCTTACCAACGACGAGACCTACGGTCTTGCAATGAGCCTCATCAGCACCGACGAGGGCACATTCCAATATATGCCGTTTATGTATTCAGCAGGTGGTAATATCTATGACATGATGGCAGAGGGCAGCATTAAAGCTCTTACATACCTTGACGACATGGTTGCAAACGGTTACATGAGCACCGAGGTTGTCAACTGGACACAGGGCGATGCCGCTGTGCAGTTTATTCAGGGTAATGCCGCAATGATGATCAACGGTCCGTGGAACATCGGCACCGTCAACAACGACGCACCGGATAAAAACTGGGGTGTAGCACCAATACCGATCGATAGCGTGCCTGCAAGCGCACTGGGCGGTGAGGGCTTCTCCATCATCACCGGCGCAGATATCGACACCGTATGGCCGGTTATGGAGGCTTTCTATGAGACTCAACATCTTGCCGACTACTGTGCCGATACCGGCAAGCTCCCGACCAGAATTGACTCCACCGCTCTTTATCCCGAGTGGAACGAAGACCCGATCATGAGCGTATTCGTCAGCCAACTTCCCCACGCGGCATCGATGGGACCGCACGTTGCATGGCCGGAGATTTCCACCGCAATCTATACTGCAATTCAGAGTGCCCTGACCGATCAGGCTACTCCGGAAGAGGCAGCAGCCGAAGCGGACGCAAAAATCCAAGAGCTGATAGCATAATTTAAACCCAAATCACATAATCAAACACCTGTATAAGCTATCGTAAAAGCAGCTTGTACAGGTGTTTATACCCTAAAACATATGGAGGCAAAAAATGCCATCTACAAAAAATAAAAACATCAAATATCTTTTGCTGTTTGTCGGGCCGGCAATAATATACATGTGTATCTTTTCGATATATCCTATCTTTTACAACTTCTATCTTGCGACACAGAACCTTACGGCGAAGACATTTGCCGCCGGCAGTGAATTTGTCGGCTTTGAAACGGTACTTGAAGTTATCGACAACGGTCTTATCGGTGATATTCTTATTAACACCGTTGTGTTTACGGTAGCATGTGTCATCTTTCAGCTTATATTGGGTCTCGGATTTGGAATGTTATTTAACAAACATTTTAAATCGGCAGGTTTTTTACGGGGCATAATGCTGATGGCATGGATGTTCCCCATGACCGTCACCGCTATTCTATTTAAATTCATGTTTCAGACCGACATTGGTATTATCAACTATGTGCTCGGACTTTTATCCATCGATCCGGTTCCTTGGCTGACCGATCCAACCAACGCAATGTGGGCGCTCATCCTTGCAAACACATGGATAGGTATACCCTTTGACATGGTGCTCTTCACCAACGGGCTGAAAAGTATCAACGACACCATATACGAGAGCTGTGACATCGACGGTGCGAATCGTTTTCAAAAATTCTGGTTTATCACCCTGCCACTTTTAAAACCCACCATGCTCGCGATACTCTCGCTCGGAGTTGTATATACCTTCAAGGTGTTTGATCTCGTGGTGGTCATGACCTCGGGAGGACCTGCAAATGCCACCGAGATGTTCTCAACATATGCCTATCAGCTGTCGTTTAAGGAGTTTAACTTTAGTGAGGGTGCGGTTGTGTCCTGTATTATGTTTATAATTTTGTTCTTTGTAGGACTGATCTATGTGAAAAACATAAACGAAGATGAGGTGATAAGTTGATGAAAAAGAGAAATGAAATAATGCTCAATGTTCTTGCCATCGCTCTCACCGCACTTTTTTTAGCTCCCGTCTACTGGCTGTTGACATCTTCTCTTAAATCAGATGCAGAAATTTTCCGCTCTCCCCCGACATTTTTCCCTGCCGATTTGACACTCGAGGGTTTTATTTCACTCGGCGACAGCGACTTTTTCTCTCATCTTCGCAACAGTCTTATCATCTCACTCAGCTCTCTTGTGATATCGGTCTGTTTGAGTATACCGGCGGCTTACGGGCTTGTGCGTTTTAAAACCATGTTTCAGCGACACATAGTGCTGTTTTTTATCGTAACACAGCTTCTTCCCGCATCACTGCTTTTGACACCGCTGTTTTTGCTCTACTCCGAGATGGGGATAAACGACACATATCTCGCACCGATATTCTCCACCGCGACAATATCGATACCGTTCGTTATCATCTTTATGCGACCTTTTTTTGCCTCGCTACCACGCTCTATCGAGGAGGCGGCGCGCATAGATGGTTGTAACGTCGGCTCGGCTTTTTTAAGGATTATGCTCCCCATGTCCAGAACCGGCATACTGACCGCCTCAATCTTCAGCTTTATGTTTGCCTGGAATGACCTTGCCTACTCCATGTCCTTTATACGAAATACTACCCTTTGGCCGTTGACCGTTATCATTAACGATTTCCAGAGCAAATACGGACTGCGTTGGAACAGTATCCTCGCGTTCGGCGTGAGTATTGTTATACCTTCACTGCTTATATTCCTGTTCATGCAAAAATATATCGTTTCCGGTTTGACAAGCGGCGGCGTTAAGGAATAAAATCCAATCCGGATAAAATATGAAAAATCTGATAAAATCGTTGTTACGACGGGCAACCACCAACACCATAATGCAGAGCGGTTTTTTGTTAATTACCGCTCTGCCTTTGATGGTTTTGTTAGTATGGGTCGGAATAATTACACAGAATAATCTGTCCGGGCAGGTTGAGGTTTATTCCGCTCAACTGATTGAGCAGATGGCGATAACAACTCAGTATAAATTGTCGGACTATACCCATGAACTTTTCAAGTTGGCAATAAACGAAGAGCTTGAAGCATCGTTGACAAATGAGCGGTCATCACATATTACACTCGACATTCTCAACGAGGCATACAGGGGGATTACAGGTGATATGGGAACTCTTGCCGCCATGTCAGCAGATGGGGTTTTACAGTTTCATGGGCATGGGGGACCTTATGCCGAAGGAAACATTCGAACGCAAAAGATAACGCAGGTGAGTTCCAAAAGCATAATTCAAAACAAGACCACATCAGGCGTTTTTGAATATCGTTCACGATTTTATATTGTTGTCGCTGTACCCTGCTATAACTTTATAGAAAAGCAATGTTACGGAAGTGTGGCGGCGAGTTTCCCCGTTGATGAGTTTTTTGATGAAGACACAACCGACGCGCCGAAATATAACGAGAGCTACCTCGTGTCAAGTGACGGAACAATACTCTATCATAACGACACCGAGTTGATAGGTGGTGATTTTAATGAGATTAGCGCGGGTAAGGAGGAGGAGGGGTTTGTCTACAACGGCGAACTGCTCAGCGTTGTACCCGGCTGGGAGCTTATTAACGAGACCGACACAGCGGCAATGAGGAACGATACATTAAATCAACTTGCCGTGGCACTCGGGCTGTTGTTTGTATTTGTGCTTGCGTATATTTTGTTTGTGCGATACTTCATAAAGAAGATGTTGTCCTCACTCGGCACCGTGACCGACGCGATGGAACACGCAGGCAGGCATGATTTTGTCGCTATAAACAAACCGGCAATGCTCAAGGATATGCAGATGGTGTATGATGGCTACAACGCTATGATATATCACATAGAGCAGAAAAATACCGAGATGAAAAATCTATACAGCGAGCAGATTAGCACGCTCAAGCAGATACAATCCATGCAATTAAAAACGCTGGAGTTGCAGATAAATCCCCATTTTTTATACAACACGCTCAACACCATTAACTGCGTGGCACTGCGCAATAACGACATCGAGACCAGCGAGCTCTTGGCGGCATTTTCACACATGTTGCGATATCTTATCTCGAACAGTGAGAAGTTAGTCATACTCCGAGAGGAGCAGGTGTGGCTTGAAAAATATCTCTCCCTTTCGCTTTATCGCTATGACCATAGTTTTGACTATCGGCTCGACTTTTCACCGGATACGCTCGATATATTCATACATCGACTTGTATTCCAACCTTTTGTGGAAAACTCTATACTGCACGGATTTAATACTCAAAAAACCGGGCAACTGTTAATTTTAAAGAGCTTTATGATAGGGGAGATACTCTGCTTGCAGATAATTGACAACGGCATTGGAATGCCCCCCGATAAGCTCGAGAGGATAAACGGACTACTGGACTTTACCGACATTAAAAACGACAGCGATGAGACGGACGAATTTGGCATAGGGCTTAGAAATACAAAGCAACGTCTTATATTTTATTATGGGGAAAGATTAAACTTGTCCTTTGATAGTGTTGAGGGAAAGGGCACTACCGTAACGATTAAAATAAAGGTGTAAAAAGGTGTGTTATGCGCATAGCCGTAGTGGAGGATGAAAAATTAGCAAGAGAGACCCTTGTGCGACTTATAAGACAGTGCGACGACAACTACAGGGTGGTTGTCGAGGCACAGGGCGCAAATCAGGCGCTCGATGAAATTATCCATCGGCACCCCGAAATATTAATAACCGATATTAACATGCCAAACCATGACGGACTTTGGCTTATTGAGATGCTTAAAAAGCACGGAATATCCTTATATCCTATTATTATAAGCGGTCATTCCGAGTTCAAGTATGCCCAAAAGGCGATACAGCTCGGTGTGAAGTCCTACCTTCTGAAGCCCTTTACCCTCTCGGATATAAAAGAATTGTTAAACGAGGCGGCAAGCTATCTGAGGATTAATTACAACCATAGTTTTGCCATGCCAAACGGTGTACAGGATGTCAGCGAGCTTGTGAAAGGGGCGCTTGAGCTGATATCAAACAATATGGATAAAAATTGCAGCTTAAACGAGGTTGCAGCGATGCTCTATGTGACCCCGGAGCATCTGAGCAGGCTCTTCAAAAAGGAGGTCGGCATTAATTTCTCCATCTATGTCACCGACATAAAGATGGAGGGTGCACTCGCCATGCTAAACACCACACAGATGAGTGCCAACGACATAGCACACAGCCTCGGATATGCCGATGTAAAATACTTTAAAAAGGTTTTAAAGGAAAAAACGGGCAAGCGTTTTTCCGAACTGGTGCAGATGAGAGATGGTCTTTGACAAAAGAATCAAGGGCAACTCAAAAATCTGCCGAAAAAGACATTTTTATTCTTGCTTTATTTTAACCGTTATACGTTGACTTTTATATACAATAGGGATATAATTAAAGATAGCGGAATTAAAAATCTGTGAATAGTAAGAGGATACAAAATAGCAAGGAGAAGGAAATGCAATACATCGATTTTAAGCATGACGGGAAAAAGGTTTCTCGATTTGGTCTTGGGTGCATGAGGTTGCCGTCCATTACGGACGAAGAGGGTAACAGCCATATTGATGAACCAAAAGCCATTGAACTTATTAGAAAAGCCATTGATAGCGGTGTCAACTACATAGATACAGCATACTTCTACCCCGGCAGTGAGGTGGTGGTTGGTAAGGCGTTGCAGGACGGCTATCGTGAAAAGGTCATGCTCGCAACAAAACTGCCCATGTCCATCGTGGAAGGTCCCGAGGATCTGCAAAAATATTATGACGAGGAACTTGAGAGATTGCAGGTCGATTATATCGATGTCTATTTCCTACACAACCTCTTTTTATCCAACTGGGAAAAGGTGAAAAAGTTTGATTGTATCAAGTTCATGGAGAACCTAAAGGCTACCGGCAAGATAGGATATATCGCCGCCTCCATCCACGGCGATAACGAACATGTCGAGACGGTTGCGGGTGCATACGATTGGGATCTTGTTATGATCCAGTACAACTATTACGATAAGTTCAAACAGGCAGGGCGCAAGGGGCTGGAGTTCATAGCAAAAAAAGGTATCCCTATTGTTGCGATGGAGCCGTTACACGGTGGTATGTTGGTCAAGGACGTGCCGCAGGTGGTCGAGGATGCATTCGAGGGCTTTGATAAGGCGAAGACCAACTCCGAGCGTTCATTCATGTGGCTTTATAACCAACCGGAGGTTACGGTGGTGTTGTCCGGCACATCCGACCTGACCCAGCTCGAGGATACTCTAAAGATATTTGAAAACGCCGAGACCGGTGTCTTGACCGAGGAGGATGAGGCTGTATATGACAACGCTCGACGTGCATGGGAGAGCCTGATTAACATCGAGTGCACCGCCTGCAACTACTGTATGCCATGTCCTGCAAACGTGAATATACCGGGTGTTTTCGAGCGTTGGAACGACTTTAAAAAAGCACCGGAACAAAAGTGGCTGTACAGAGTATTACTGCTCGAAAAGGAGGCCGACGCCGCAAAGTGTATAGATTGCGGTCTATGTGTAACACTATGTCCTCAAAAATTGAACATACCGGAGAAGTTAAAACTGGCGCATAGTGATCTGTTATAGTCGGTAGACAACCCTTGCGTATGTGTTGAGCAACGAGTTTGCATATCTCATAAAATCCCTGCACCTCTATATTTGAAAACACCTGCGCTAAGTCGCAAGCCATTGTTTTTGAATTGATGGGGTGTAGGGATTAGCTTTATAGTTCTTCACCATTGACATTTTGCCCATTTTTATGTTATTATTATTCAATACAAGTATAAGGGGAAAGGACGTTTTTAACATGCCAAAAAGGACAGCCTATTGTGGGCTGATTACGCCGGACATGGTCGGGCGAGATATAACCGTTTGCGGTTGGGTGCGGACAAAGCGCGACATGGGCGGGCTTGTCTTTATCGACCTCGGTGATCGCGAGGGAGTATTGCAGATTGTCTTTGACATGGCGGACATTGACGAGGCGCAGTTTAGGCTCGCCGACGGTCTTAAGGTGCAGTCCGTCATCTCGGTCACCGGTGAGGTTGAGCCGCGCGATGCCGAGACCTACAACGACAGGATACCGACCGGCACTATAGAGCTACGCGCGAGGAGTATCGAGCTGTTATCCGCCGCCGCAACACTGCCCTTTCCACTCGATGAGAATATCGCGGTGCGTGAGGATTTGAGAATGCAGTATCGTTACCTCGACCTGCGTCGCCCCGATATGATAGGAAACCTGCGTTTTCGCCATCGTCTGCAACGCGCGGCGCAGGATTACCTCGACCGCGACGGCTTTCTTTTTGTCGAGACACCGATGCTATGTAAGTCCACGCCGGAGGGTGCGAGGGACTACCTCGTGCCGAGCAGAATAAACGAGGGGCATTTTTACGCCCTCCCCCAGTCCCCCCAGATATTTAAACAACTGTTGATGGTTGGCGGTATCGACCGCTACTATCAGGTAGCACGATGTTTTCGAGACGAGGATCTGCGCGCCGACCGTCAGCCGGAGTTTACCCAGGTGGACATGGAGCTGTCCTTTGTCGATCAGGAGCAGATACTCACCCACCTCGAGAGCATGTTTAAGTATATGTTCCATGAGGTCATGGGTCGGGAGATTGAGGGCGCGTTCCCCCGTATCAGCTGGCAAGAGTCGATGGATAGCTACGGCAGTGACAAGCCGGACACACGCTTTGATCTCAAAATAGTCGATATAACTGACATCGCGAGTGAGAGTTCGTTCAGCGTCTTTAAATCGGTCACAAAAAGTGGCGGCATGGTTCGCGCCATCACGGTGCCGGGGAAGAGTGACTTCACAAGAAGTGAAATTGAGGAGCTTACAAACTCCGCCGTTAGCCTCGGCGCAAAGGGCATGGCATGGATTGCCTTGCGTGAGGACGGTGAGATATACTCGATACTCACAAAATACCTTGATAGTGAGTTGATGGATAGACTTATCGAGAGGGTCGGCGCAAAGCCGGGCGACTTCATTCTCTTCAGTGCCGATAAATATGAGACGGTATGTCGTGTGCTCGGTGGTCTGCGAGGTGAGCTTGCCGACCGTTTATCCCTACGCCGTGACGACGACTACCAGTTTTTAATAGTCACCGACTTCCCACAGTTTGAGTATAACGAGGAGCAGGAGCGATTTGTCGCCATGCATCACCCGTTCACCATGCCCTACGCAGAGGATGTACCCTATCTTGTCAGCGACCCTGCGAGGGTTCGTGCCCAGGCTTATGACATAGTGCTCAACGGTGTGGAGCTTGGCAGTGGCTCTATCAGGATACACAGCGCCGAGGTGCAACAGCAGATGTTTGAGGCACTCGGTTTTACAAAAGAGGAGATAGAGGAACGATTTGGCTTTATGGTCAAGGCGTTCAGCTACGGCACGCCGCCGCACGGTGGTTTTGCTTTCGGTCTTGACCGACTTGCCATGCTATTGCTCGGAGCAAACAGTCTGCGTGAGGTCATCGCATTCCCCAAAAATAAAGAGGCGGTGGACATGATGACCGACGCTCCGGGACTTGTGGACATAAAACAGCTGGAGGAACTGGGTCTTGTCGGTGCTTTTGTCGGTGAGGGCTCGTCACAGGAAGACGCAAAGAAAGATGATGCGCCGAGCGTTGACGTCGAGGAGGTCGCCAATCTTGCCAATCTGCGACTAAAACCGGAGCAGATAGACGGTATGGCGCGCGACATGGCGGCGATTGTGGATTTCGCCAACCACCTTGCAACGATTGATACCTCCGATGTCGATATAAGTGCACGCAATGTCGATACCGAGAACGTCTTTCGACCCGACAGCCCGAAACAGCTTTATAGCCGTGAAAATCTGCTTAAAAACGCAAAGACTAAGACGGAGCAGTATGTATACGTCCCACGTTCGTTTGAATAGTAATACTAATCTCGGGCAAAAATACACCCCACTTCTTTGTTATTTTTGCCCACTGCTGTGTTGTCGTCAATCGCAATACGTTAGTATTACTCAATCCTCCGCCTTGCAGTGAACAAAAATTACTGTGAATTTGGGCATATTTTTACCCGAGATTAGTATAAAGGAAATAATAGATGTCAAAGTTATACGACCTTAACATAAAAGAGCTCGGCGAGGGACTGCGCAAAAAGGATTTTTCCTCCCGTGAAATTGTGAGCGATTATCTTGAAAATATCGAGGGAGCAGATGGCGACATTGGCGCCTATCTCACCGTCACCGCCGACCTCGCACTGCAAACTGCCGACGAGGTGGACGGCATTATAGCGGACGGTGCGGACTTATCACCGCTCGGAGGTATTCCTTGTGGTATAAAAGATAATATTTGTACTGATAGTATAAAAACTACCTGTGCCTCCCGGATGCTTGAAGATTTTGTCCCCTGCTATGATGCAACGGTGGTGGAACAGCTGAAAAAACATCGTGCAATCACCCTCGGGAAATTAAATATGGATGAGTTTGCAATGGGCTCTTCCAACGAGAACTCCTATTTTAAGCCGGTGAAAAATCCGGTCGATCTATCGCGCGTGCCGGGTGGTTCCTCCGGTGGCAGTGCCGCCGCGGTCGCCGCACGCATGGCGGCTTTCACCCTCGGCAGTGACACCGGTGGCTCTATTCGCCAACCCGCCGCCTTTTGTGGAGTGGTCGGCATGAAACCGACCTACGGCGCGGTATCCCGTTTTGGGCTGGTCGCCTTTGCCTCGTCGCTCGACCAGATAGGTCCGCTCACAAGAACGGTTGCCGACAACGCGACGGTGCTCGGCGCAATCGCATGCGAGGACGAGAACGACGCGACCTGCATAAACGGCACTCGACCCGACTATAGCGAGCTTATCGGTTGGGATATAAAGGGTAAAAAAATAGGTCTGCCCATCGACTTTTTCGCGGACGGCATCGACCCCGAGGTCAAAGCGGCGGTACTGTCGGCGGCGAAAACGTTTGAACAGCTCGGTGCGATTGTTGAGGAGGTTAAGCTCCCGAATCTCGAGCACGCCCTTTCCGCCTACTATGTCATATCCTCTGCCGAGGCATCCTCCAATCTTGCGCGGTTTGACGGTATACGCTATGGTTACCGCTCCGACGACGCCGAGAGTTTGGAGGACATGTATCGCAATTCACGCAGTGAGGGATTTGGTGTGGAGGTTCAGCGACGCATTATGCTCGGAACATTTGCGCTGTCGTCCGGCTACTATGATGCCTACTACAACAAGGCGTTGCAGGTGCGTACCCTGATAAAACGCGACTATGCAAACGTCTTTGCAAATTTTGATTGCATTATCTCGCCGGTTGCACCCACCACCGCATATAAGATAGGGGAGAAGACGAAGAATCCGCTCGAGATGTACCTCGGCGATATCTATTCCGTGCCGATAAACATCGCCGGTGTGCCTGCGATATCGCTGCCCTGCGCTTTAGACAAGAGCGGTCTGCCCATCGGGGTACAGCTGATAGGGGACATGAACAGTGAGCCGAGGCTCTACGGACTTGCCCACGCACTGGAACAGCAACTTTTGAGCGTATAAGTAGAAAAAGGAACGAGATAAAACCATGATAAAAGGTTACGAAATGGTCATCGGGCTGGAGGTTCACACCGAGCTTGCCACCAAGACAAAGATATTCTGCTCCTGCAAGACCGATTTTGGCGCAGAGCCCAACACCCAGTGTTGCCCCGTCTGCATGGGTATGCCCGGCACCCTGCCGGTGCTGAACGAAAAGGTGATGGAGTATGCCGTCAAGGTCGGCATTGCCACCGACTGCACCATACAAAAAAAATCAAAGCAGGACAGGAAGAACTATTTCTATCCCGACCTGCCCAAGGCGTATCAGATATCGCAGTATGACCTGCCGCTGTGTGAGCACGGCCATGTCGATATTGAGACGGAGGATGGTGACAAGCGCATCGGCATAACAAGGATACATATCGAGGAGGATGCCGGCAAGCTCGTCCACGATGAGAAATACGGCACCATGATAGACTGCAATCGCTGTGGTGTGCCGCTAATCGAGATAGTGTCCGAGCCGGATATCCGCTCGGCGGCGGAGGCAATCGCCTATCTGCAAAAGCTCCGCGCTACCATCATCTACACCGGCGTGTCGGAGTGCAAGATGCAGGAGGGGGCGTTTCGCTGTGATGTCAACCTGTCGATACGCAAAGCCGGCGAGCCATTCGGCACGCGCACCGAGATGAAAAACCTCAATTCTTTTGCCTTTATCGCCAAGGCTATAGACTATGAATATAAACGCCAGATAGACGCGCTTGAGAGCGGTGAGGTCATTGTGCAGGAGACACGACGATTTGATGCCGATTCCGGCAAGACCTTCTCCATGCGCAAAAAGGAGAATGCCAACGACTATCGTTATTTCCCCGATCCGGATCTGCCTATTATTACGTTGAATGATGAACAGCTTGAACAGTATAAAACCGAGATACCGACACTACCTCACCAGCGCAAACGGGAGTATATGGAGAAATATGCCCTCGAGGGAGCAACGGCGGAACTGCTCGTGACCGAGCGCGCTCGTGCCGACTATTTTGAGAGCCTCGCACCCCTTTGCATCAACCCGAAACATGCCGCAAACATGTTGACGGTGGAGGTGTTGCGCCTTTGCGGTGAAGAAGATATCCCGCTCGCACCGAACATTCTCGCCGATATCAGCAACATGTTTTGCGATGACATTATCAACAGCAATACGGTCAAAAAGGTGATAAAAGCGGTTTTTGATGACGGTGTTGACCCCTGTGAATATGTGAAGACAAACGAGCTGTCTCAGATAAACGACGACAACGAGATTGCAAGGATTGTAAACGAGGTTCTACGCGACAACGAGAAGTCGGCAAACGACTACCGTGCCGGCAAGACAAACGCCCTCGCCGCCCTGATAGGTCAAGCG
Organism: uncultured Oscillospiraceae bacterium; assembly: GCA_964371365.1. Lineage (GTDB taxonomy): Bacteria > Bacillota > Clostridia > Oscillospirales > Ruminococcaceae > CAYJBH01. Next base: position 29,921 of record CAYJMO010000004.1, on the reverse strand, counting down.
ATGAAGCGCACAGGAGCAAGAGCAAATCCGGTCAAGCTGAATGAGATGATGTTAAAGAGGCTTTCAGACTGATGACTAAAGGGGACTGATGATGTCCCCTTTAAAAATCTGCTCGGCACCGATGCCGACGTGATTGCTACCGCAAACTGCAAGAGGATGGAGTATAATTTAATATGCTTGATGAAATAAAAGGCGCTATATTCGACCTTGACGGGACACTGCTCGATTCCATGAAACACTTTGAGTCCACTTCATTTTTGACGGTGGATAGGTTCAAGATAGCCATGCCGGATCGCAAGGACTTTTATGGTCTTGCCATACATGAGATGGCACAGGTCATGCGCGATAAGTATGGTGCGACGGCTACGGTAAAGGAGATTGTAGATTTTATCAACTCCACCGTTGAGGAGGTGTTTTTTAAATCGGTACAGCTAAAACCCGGTGTTGCCGATTTTTTATCGGATTTGGAAAAAAGAGGGGTCGGCATGTGCATAGCAACGCTAACAGATCGATACTTAGTCGAGGCGGCGCTCAAAAGGCTTGGTGTTCGGCTCTTTTTCAGCGAGATTTTCTGCTGTGGTGAGGTGGGCATCGGCAAAACCAGCCCCAAGGTATATGACATAGCACTCGCACACCTCGGCACGTCCAAGGAGGATACCTATATCTTCGAGGACTCACTCTATGCTATCACCACCGCAAAAAATGCCGGTTACAAGGTGGTTGGAATAAAGGACGACAGCTCGCAAAAGTACGAGACACAGATTAGGGAGCTGTGCGACATCTATTTCGATGGATACCCCATTGATTAAACAGATAACAAACGAGAAAAAACGGTATATGGAACTGCTGTTGCTTGCAGACGAGCAGGAGAGCATAATATAGCCCTTCAACCCCGAAAACCAACACATCTTCCCGGCAGAAATTCCGTCTATCTGCGTTGTCGTCAATCGGAATACAGGAGTATGTTTCGGTTTTGCCCTTGGCAAAATTAACAATCCTGTGGATTGTTAAAGGAACAGCGCGTAGCGTACGTATCCTCCGCCTTGATAGGCGAAATTTCTGCTCGGTAATCTCATGTCGTTTTTCGGGGTTGAATGACTATCGACCGTTATTTAGACCGTGGTGATATGTATGTGTTATTTCAAAACGAGAACGCCCTCTGCGAATGCGTCGTAACCGACGAAGGAGAGGGCGTTCTCGAGTTAAAGAACATTGCAACCGCACCGGGTTATCAGGGTCAGGGTTATGGGCGGCGGCTTATAGACTATATCATAGAGCGCTATAGTGAATTTACCACCCTAATTGTCGGCACCGCAGACAGCCCGACAACCTTGCCTTTTTATGAAAGATACGGTTTTGTGCAGTATAAGAGGGTGGAAAATTTTTTCGTCGACAACTATGATCACCCGATTTACGAGGGGGGAAAACAGCTTATCGACATGGTTTATCTAAGGCTTGAAATACAACATTAAAAGGTCAAACTACCTGAACTATCCTTTTACCGCTCCTGCCATCATGCCCTTCACCAGACGTTCTTGGAATATGATAAACATTATTATCATGGGTAGCACGGTCATGGTTAAAACCGCCATGATAACAGGGATATTCATTGTATACTCCCCCTGATATTGCCATATTGCAAGCGGTAGTGTTTGGTTTTCAATGTTTTGTGTCAATGTGTTTGCAAAGGTATACTCGTTCCAGATGTTGACACCGTTATAGATAGCAAGCGTAGACAATCCGGGTGTAGACAGTGGAAGTATTATCTGAAAGAAGTTACGATATTTTCCGCAGCCGTCAATTTCCGCGGCCTCTTCCAGCTCCTTCGGTATGCCGGACATAAAGGAGGTCAGTATAAAAACCGAAATTGGGGTTGCAAATGCAATCGCAGGTCCTATCAACGCCCAGATTGTATCGTATGTACCCATGTTCTGAGTCATCTTAAACACGGGAATAAGGGTGATATGCATCGGCACCGACATGACCGCAACAATTCCGGCATATATCGGCTTACACAGCTTAAACCTAAAGCGTGATAGCGGATAGGAGGCGCATGCAGATATAAACAGCAGTAAACTCAACGATACCGTCAAAACAATTACGCTGTTACTGAAAAAAGTAAGAAAAGGTCCCTCGAAAACCGTTTGATAGTTTTCAAAATAAAGTGATTCCGGTAGGGTGAACACACCGCTTGTCATTAACTCAAACTGTTCTTTTAAAGAGGAGGATACCATAAAGAAGAAGGGCAAAAATGTCACAAATAACCAGAATATCGCCAAAATAATTGCAATCGTCCAGGAGATATAACTCTTTATTTTAGATTTAGCATATTTATTCATCTTTAAACCTCGTCTTTCTTGCGGTTGAGTAGACGCATTGTAACCAACGCAATAACCGAAATCAAGATAAACATACCGCCCGCAACCGCGGAACCGTAACCCATATTAAATCTAATAAATGAATTTTTGTACATATAGGTTGCCATTAATTCCGTGGAGTTGCTGGGGTTGCCTCCCGACATTGCCCAGACTAAATCGAAGTATTTGAGTGAACCGACTAAGGATAAAATTGCAGCACTGCGCATCGCAGGTAACAACAGTGGCAGTGCAATACGCCAAAAATATTGTCCTCTATTTGCTCCGTCTATGATGGAGGCCTCGTAAACATCAAAGGAGATTCCGGTGTATCCTGCCATAAAATAAACCATATAAAATGGTATAAACTGCCAGCAGATAACACCTATAACGGTAAACAGTATTCGGTCAGGATCGCCGAGCAGGTCTACCTTTCCGCCGCCAAACAGCTCGGAAAATCCCGAAATAATTCCACCGTTAACCGCCAAAGCGTATCGGAACAGAAATCCGATAGCAACGGAGGACATCAACAACGGCACGAACCATGCAATCTTAAACATTTTTGTTTTCTTGCCCCCAAAATCCAAAAATGTTGCAAGTGCCAACCCGACAGGTAACTGAATTGCTATGGATAATACCATAATCCATAGGTTGTTTTTAAATGCATTCCAAAAATCGGCATCAACAATTAATTTTTGCCAGTTTGAAAGTCCCACAAAATCTTTTTCCGGCTCGATGCCGTTCCAGCTATACATGCTGATATTAAAGGTATCGATGATGGGATAGACGATAAAAACTGCAATCAATATAATAACAGGAGCTAAAAAAACTGCAGCCGCAATTCCTACAGAACGTTGACGACGCTTAGCAAGCGAAGTAAGTTGCTTATTCATAAGAATACTCTCCAATATGGGTTTTGTTACAAATAAAGAAGTACTGAAATCAGTACCTCTTTATTTATAATGTTATATCGCGGTTTACTGTTGCGAACGGTACTCTTCCATAGCATCTTGGTGTGCCTGTGCAACTTCTTCCGGTGTGGCTGTGAAGTCAAACAGTTTAAAGGATTCGTTTTTATGCGCTTCCGATACCAGCGGAGGTAGGTATTGGTCATACCACAGCTGAACGCCGTTTGACTCGTTTAAAGCATCGGCAATTTGTTGTACCATCGGATCGGCGTATTCAATTCCGTCGATTGGCAGTGTGTTACCGGCATCAACCATCATGTCAAAATATTCTTGATCGGTGTAGTAGGTTGCGCACTGGAACGCCGCATCCAATTTTTCACCTTCGCAGTTAAAGGTGATAAAGTTACCACCGACGGTACCAACAACGAGATCAGCTGTATCAGGGTTGCTCTCCAGAGCAGGGAACTCAAACCAGTCAACTTTGCTGTAGAACTCTTCGCTGTCGTTCTTGTAGGTAGCCCCATCCCAAGAACCGATGAGTTTCATTGCGGCTTCTTCGCTGTAGAACATTGATGTAGATTGCTTGTCATCCTCGCTAAGACCGTTTACACCCTCTGGGAAGAATCCTCTTTCTACCCACTCCTGGATTTTCTCACCGGCATAGATGAAGCTGTCGTTTACAAAGGAACCGGAGCCGTCAACGGCTGCGTTAAAGGGTTCCAGTCCGCCATGGCGGGTGGCAAAATACATGAAGTACATGGAACCTGTCCATTTAGATGAATTAGCCAGAGCAAAAGGAACGATGTCGTTTGCAATCAAGGTATCGGCAATAGTTTCAAGCTCGGCAATTGTTGTGGGTTCTTCTAATCCCAACTCGGCAAAAATCTCGGTATTGTAATAAATACCTGCAACAGCTGCCTCACGAACCGGGATTGCATAGATTTCACCATTGTAGGTGGACTGTGCGATGGCGGCCTCCATATAGATGTCGTTCATGCCGGCTGCCTCGAACTTGTCGGTAATCGGTACACCAAATCCGGACTCAATGTACTCGATCATGGGTCCGCCCGACCAGGTGTGATACATGTCAGGTGCCTGACCGGAACTCATGGCGATAACCAAATCCTGTTTGTAGGTGTCATTTAAGGTAGCAACCATATTAACGGTATATCCGGTATCTGCATTTTCTGCATTAAATTTGTTTACCGCATATTCCCACTGGGATTTGCCGGGATCTTCTGTGCCGCCGTTCCAAAACTCGATAACTTCCAACTCGCCATCGGCAGCCGGTGCTTCTTCAACACTGTCCTCAGCAGGTGCCTCGGTCGCTGCGCCGGAATCTTCGGCAGGTGCTTCTGCTTGGCAGCTCGCAAGTATGGTTACACTCAATGCCGCAACCAACAATAACGCCAATAATTTCTTTGTAAATTTGCTCATTAACATATTCCTCCATAATACATTACTTGTGTGGAATCACAATTGTGTTATACACAAAAATTCAACCACCGTTTTTAAATAATATCACAAATGACCAAATAAGTCAATATACATAAGATGTTTTTTGCCTTTTGACTATATTACAGTTTTATTACTGTATAAAATACACAAAAAATATTAACTTTGATAATGGGGAAAAATATCGGTTTTCATGGTGATAAACTTAATTTTTCAAGGCGATAGATTATCTTTTTTATTGAAATAACTTTTGGTCAGCCGTCGTACCTCGCCGATAAGCAGTGTGACGGCTATTAGGTTTGGTATCGCCATCAATCCGTTAAACACCGATGAAATCTCCCACACAAGTTCAAGATGTGTGAGTGAGCCCACCACCACAAATAGAATATATGTTGCCCTATATATGCCCACCCACCTGCCACCGAACAGGAATTCAAAGCAGCGAACTCCGTACATGCTAAATGTGAGCATTGAGGTAAAGGCAAAAAGTGAGACCATAATTGCGGTAAACACTACCGTTATCCGATCACCAAACAAGCCCTCAAAGCCGGACATGGCGAGCCCAATTCCTGCCATCTCGCCGTAGGGTAGGGCTACTCCACTCATGAGTATGCACAGTGCCGTCGCGGTGCAGATGACAATGGTGTCCACAAAAACCTCAACCACACCGAGCAATCCCTGTTCCACCGCCGAGGAACAGTCGGTGGATGCATATGCCATCGGAGAGGTGCCAAGCCCTGCCTCGTTGGAAAAAACGCCTCGCGCAAAACCGAGGCGAAGCGCGTGTGAAATACTCAACCCAACCCCTGCGCCGAGTGCACCGGTCGGGTCGAATGCAGAGCGGAAAATGAGTGATAGGGTGGGCAGCAAACTTTCGATGTTGTACGCGATGACCGCGCCTACACAGAGAAGGTAGAGTAGTGCCATCGACGGGACGATCCTCTCTGCAATATATCCAACGCGCTTTGCTCCTCCTAAGAGTGCCCTGCCGATGATGACGGCGAATAGCAGTCCGACCGCAAACTTTAGTGCGGTGTCATAGCTCGAAAGGCCCGGCATTAGGGTGGTGACGGCGGAACTTGTAACCTCTGCGACGGTGTTGATCTGTGCCATATTTCCGGTGCCGAGTATTGCGATACAGCCGAACGCGGCAAACAAGACGGCGAGTGGTGAAAGCCTGCTGTCGAGCCCCTTTATTATATAGTACATGGGTCCGCCTATGCGGTTGCCGTTAGGTCTTCGCTCCCGATAGCGCACCGCGAGCACAATCTCACAGTATTTCGTTGCCATGCCGATAATGCCGGCGACCCACATCCAGAAAACCGCACCCGGACCGCCGAGTGCGATAGCCCCCGCCACACCGACTATGTTGCCAATGCCTACGGTTGCACCGAGGGCAATCGAAAAGGATTGGAAGGGGGAAAGTGAATGGCTGCGCCCCCTCTTTTCTTTAGGTCTTGCGGAGTGTAGTATTAACCTTAAAGCATAACCAAAACGCCTGATCTGCACAAACCCTGTGTTAAACGTCAAGAAAATGCCCACACCTATCAAAATGATAAGCATGGGAGCTCCCCACAAAAAAGAGCTAAACGCCGACACTACCTCCGATATCACTTTAGAGCATTCCTCATGAAAAACTGTTCTAAGAAATGATATTACAGATCGGAGTGAGATATTACAAAAAAATACAGCGCAACAACGTGTGTAACATGTTTGTAACTTTTCTATCACATATTTTTTGCTTTAAAACCGCATAAAACGGACATTTTAAAAAATATATTTATTTATTTTCAAAAAAGTATTGACATTTGATTACAAAAGTGTTACAATTCAGACATAGAGAAATACAAAGTGTATTTTAGCCTCTCATACGAGTTACTGCGGTGCTTATCCTCCTCGATACGTTAGCGCGTATTGTTAAGCACCGCAGTAGTTTTTTTGTGTTTGAGATAAACGGCGTCAAGCTGTTCACGCCCTAATGACGGTACGGGGGGCGCGTCTGCGAACAAGTTCGCAGTCCCCAAAAGGGACAAGAGCCTCGAAGGCTCTTGTCCCTTTTGGGGAGTTTGAAAGCCTTCAAACACGCGCCCCCCGCAGCAACCGCCATGATAAACACAAAGAATCGACACCACTTAGAAAAGCGGTGTCGATTTTTTGTGATATAAACTAAATTCTTAGTCGTTGGTATAAGGCATCAGAGCAACATGTCTTGAGCGTTTGATTGCAACTGCAAGCATACGTTGGTGAGCTGCGCATGTTCCTGTCACACGGCGAGGTATGATCTTAGAGCGCTCGGTGATGAACTTGCGAAGACGAACAAGATCCTTGTAATCTATCGACTTTGTATTGTCGGCACAGAAGGTGCAAACCTTTTTGCGCGGACGACGGGAGGCGGCGCGAACTGCTGCGCTACCGCTTTCGTTGGGGTTAGCCATAAGTTATTCCTTTCTACATGGTTTTGTGTTCCGAAAACGCGCGAAACCATCGAGTCTTGCGGTAGTTTTGTCGGCGATGTCGGACACATATTAAATTAAGGTTTAATTAGAACGGAAGGTCCTCGCTGTCGTCAACAACGGTAAAATCGTCGTTAGCTCCACCCGAGAATCCGCCTGCCGGACCATCGTTCTGAGGCAGGGAGGGTGTTGGGTAGGACGAGCCGGAGGAAGAACTCTTGCTCTCGGCAAAGGAGATATTGTCCGCGACAACCTCAAAGGCGTGACGATTATTGCCGTCTTTATCGGTGTATGTTCGGGTCTGTATCGAGCCGGAAACACCCATCATGTTGCCTTTACGAAAATATTTCGCGGCAAACTCAGCGGTGTTGCGCCATGCGACCACATCGATAAAATCCGCTTTACGCTCTTCGCCGTGTTTGACATAGGCGCGGTTGACCGCAATACGCATACGTGTGACCTGAATTCCCTGCGGGGTCTGTCTTAGCTCCGGGTCGGCAACAAGTCGACCGAGCAATGCAACCACATTCATCCTTTAAAACCATTCCTTTCTCTTTTTGTTAATTAAAAGAGAGTTAAATATCTCTTTTAATGAGGGAAGTTTAACCTCTCTAAAAGAAGATTAGTCTTCTTTGGCGATTATCATGGTGCGTAGGATACCGTCGGTGATGTGAAAAATACGGTTGAGCTCTTTCGGGAAATCCGCGTTGCTCTCGAAATTGCACAGGATATAATATCCATCGTTTTGGTAGTTGATTTCATAGGCAAGACGGCGTTTACCCCACTCGTCAAAGCTCTCGATGGTTGCACCGGACTCGATAACACCGCGAAGTTTCGCGATAAGAGCGGTCAGTGCCTCCTCGTCCTTGTTGCAGGATAGAACCAACATTACTTCATACTTGTTCAAAATACACATTCCTTTCTGCACATTATTTGTGCGATTTGCCTATCGAGTTTACGACAGGTTTCGATGACACGAAAGGGCACAAAACTGCAGACCTGAATGAAAAATCAGATTAGCTGTCGCCTCCTCACGGTCTAATGCGGCGAAAACTCGCCGAAGGATGCGCCATATAAATTAATTTTATATATGGTTAGCCTTTATATTATAAGATATCTTTAGAAAAAAGTCAATATATTTTAATAAAGAAAGTGCTCTCGCCACATTTTTTGTATTTTTAGTTGATTTTATGACGGTAAAAAGAGCCGGATAGCGACACAAAATGCTCACTTTATCAGAACAACGTCCACTAAAACAGCATCTCGCCATACATTCCGAAATCCTGTTTAAGCATCGCCTTTCCGAGTTTTTTGCTTTCCTCCTTGACACATATTAAGATATGTCGCATGGTTATCGCACTCTCCTCCTTTGCGGCTAAGAATGCGGCGTTTAGGGCTATGTTTTTAATAGAACCGCCTGCGAGCTCAAATCTAAGGGCAAGGAAATCGAAGTCCACCTCCTCAAGAGGTGTTTTCTCGGCAAATGCGGACTGCCATAGCATACGACGGGTCTCCACGTTCGGAAACTGGAACTCCACGAGGTATCTTATGCGGCGCATGACCGCGTCGTCGACATTCTGGCGGAAGTTGGTGGCAAGTATGACGATACCGTCGTACTGTTCCAAGCGTTGCAGGATGTAGGATACCTGTGTGTTGGCGAACTTGTCCTTTGCCTCGCTGACATCACTGCGTTTGCCGAATATACTGTCCGCCTCGTCGAAAAACAGGATGGTGTTGGTGCTCTCTGCGCGGTCGAATATGCGCTCCAAGTGCTTTTCCGTCTCGCCGATGTACTTGTCCACCACCTGCGATAAATCCACCTGAAAAATCGGGATGTTGAGCATGTTGGAGATGACGTGCACCGCCATCGTCTTGCCCGTGCCGGGGGCACCGACAAAGAGTGCAGAGACACTTTTACCATAGGAAAACTTGCTCTCGAGATCCCACTCGTCATAGACCTTGTGTCGATGCAGGACGTGAGAACAGATGTTGTACATAGTCTCCTTAGTAGCGTCCGATACCTTGAGGTCATCCAACACAAATCGGTTATTGACGGCATGAAAATCCCCCTGCGCCGGCGGCAGGACAATGTTACACACCTCCATGACATCGCGTTCACTCGGCGGTCCGTCATGTCCTCGCATGGAGAGCTGTTCTAAAACCTTTTGCGTCTTGTGAGCATTCATCTTTATCTTGTTGCTGATAAGTAGCCAGTCGACGCCCTCTATGCCGTACTGCTCACCATACCCTGCCCACAACTTCGCACGCTCGACGCGTGTAGGCTCCTCGATAGATATCATCATCATGGTGCGTTCACTCCGAGCGAGCAGATGAATTTCGGGGGTTGTGATGATACAGATCGGTGTTTCGTTCTTCTTTAAAGGTGTGAGAACGTCGTCCATAAATATGTCGATAGAATTATCGTTTGACACCTCGACATTCCAAAAGCAAAGAGTATACTCGTGTAACAACGCCTCGCGACGTATTCGATAGACAATGTTTAAAAGTTTGTCAGCATCATTTGACAGCAGTTTTTTTGTGTCGATAAAGAGTATCGGCATACCACCTTTTTTACAGGCATGCATGAGTAGAAGTTTTCTGCCGACCCCGACATTGCCGGCTATATGTAACAGCTTGCTTTGATTTAAGTGCCCTAAAATTTCATCAACCTTATCTTCGTTAATATATAATTTTTGCAGTTCATCGTTAACCTTAAATCGCTTGGAAATAAATTTCAGTGCATCGTCCAGCTCGTCTGCGCCACTTACAAAGTCGTACAATACATCATCGGCACAGAAAGTTTGACGAAGATGGGGAGCTGCACTGTTAGTCACGGTCAACAGCTGCTTTGCCTTCTCACGCTCTGATTTGTAGCTGTATAGATAATCCCCCTCATTCCATAATTTTTCACAGAGCTCCAATGTCAATCCACCCTCATAAAGATCAACTAACATCTGCTCAAGCTCCGGCACTACCATGCAGGTAAGACAAAGCTCGACTAAACGCAGTGCGAGTCGATAATCGCCGCATATTCTATATATCCGGGACAATCGCTGATATCCCGGCGTCTCGGCAAGTGCGGCAAAATACTCAATGCGCGTGACTGACTTGTTGTTCTTTATATAGTCGGCGATAAACGGATGCCGATTTTTGATATAATCATTGCCAAATTCAGCACAGATACGTGTGTTCATTTCGCCGATAATCAATGATGAGAGGAGATTAAGCGTAGTTTTTGAGTTCATGGTTTTGAACGTTCCTTTCGGGGTGAATTTTACAATTTTCACGCTATTTTCATAATACTGATTTAAACTTGCAATAATAGTATATTTTTAGGGGTGAAAGGTTTATTTCCTTACCAAACAGAAATCGTTTGAGAAAAAATTGAGAAAGGAATGGTTATAAAGATGCCGAGCAAAGACTATCTAAACATGATAAAAAGCGACATGGAGGAGCCGGCTCCGCTGCCGGAACAGACCAAAAAGGACAAAGCGAAAAATTTTTGGTTTTATCACAGAATATTTTTTGCGGTCGGCGCTATCACCGCCCTCATTGTTGGCTTTTTTATATATGATATAGTGACACAGGTGCACCCGGACGTGAATTTTGCGTATATAACGAGCAAAACCGGCATCCCCACCGAGGTGACCGAGGCGCTTGAAAACGATCTTAGTGCCTTTGTGGAGGACATCAACGGCGACGGTAATGCGGTCGCAATGCTAAACGTCTACACTCTTTCCACCGGCGAGAGCGCCGACCCATATACTCAGATGGCGGCGGTGACCAGGATGTCGGCGGACCTTAGTGAGTTGACCTCTTACATTTATATGACCGACGATTTCGACACCATGCAGGAGCAGTATGAGATTTTTGCGGATCTGTCCAATCCCACCATGACCGCCGAGAGCCCTGAGCAGGCCGGATATCCGCTCGATGAGACCAATCTAACCCCTTCCGGTGAGTTTTCCGAGCCGTGGATGCAGGAGATATATGAAACGCTGTACCAAGAAATAATCATAACAACAAGGGTTATAAGTCAGGACGAGGACAAAGAAGATAGACTTGAGACCATAGCGGTGGGGCAGGGGATTTTCACAGAGATAACGGTGTAGATTATTGCAGGGGTGTACACCTCGCGTGTTACTATATTTTGCACAAACCGGTCGGGATGCCTACAACATACAAAATTAAATATTTTTAACAACCCCGAGCAGGATTTTCGCCGAGGTTTTGCAAAACTCGGTTATATCGAATTCCGCATCAGACTTGCCGAGTGTTTCCCCTGCCTCGTCGTCGGCGTTGTCACTTATACTGCGAATAATCAGGCAAGGCACATCATTTTTAGCAGCAATATGGCTGACCGCCGCACCCTCCATCTCGACACAGTCCGGATTGCATCGTGAGCGGATATCCGCCTTTAGCTCGTTGCTACCCACAAATAGGTCACCGGTGGCAATCTCGCCCTGAATGTAGTTTATGCCGAGCGATCTGCACACCTTGTCGGCGGTGCCAAGCAACTGCTCGTCGGCGGTGTAACGCTCTAAATTGGGGTAGGATTGTGCGAGCATGTCAATCTGTGCATCGTGGTAGTAGACATGTTTGCCGAGGACGATATCGTTAATTCCGACCCTGCCGCTCATGTTACCGGCAATGCCGCTGAATATCACAGCATCACAATTAAAATGGGTGCACAATAGCTGAGTGCCTGCCGCCGCCGCAGCTTTGCCCATGCCGACACAACATATTACAATCTTAACCCCCTGATACTCTCCCTTATAGAAGTCAACACCGCCTACCTTGTCATTGACCACATTGGTCATTTGATCGGTGATGGAGCTGACCTCCTTTTCCAGTGCGCCGATGACGCCGATATTTTTATAGTGTGACATTTTTATGACCATTCCTTTCTCGATGTTTTTTCCGGTTTCGTCACAAGGTGACGAAATTCAAACGAATTCAGTTTGAAAGGAATAAAACTCAGAGTTTGAAATTTTATTTTCAAACTTATCCTCTCCTCTTTACTATTTTACCGGTCTCATGTGTATGTTTTTGTCGGTAAGATATTTTTTTATCTCCGCTACAGTGTAGTTTTTTGCAAGACGTGGCGAGTATAGCATACTGCTGATAATCGCCGCTCCGGCAGGGCAGGAGGTAAATAGTTCTGCAATATGCTCCGGTGTGCCGGCACCGCCCGATGCAATGAGTGGGACGGATAATTCCTCCGCCGCACGCTTTGTGATGTTCATCTCGTAGCCGCTCACCATGCCGTCGTTGTCGATACTGTTCAGGCATACCTCGCCTGCACCGAGCTCCACCCCACGTTTGAGCCACTCCATTGCACAAAGACCGGTTGCAAGGCGCGCGCCGTCGATAAAGACCTCATATCCGCTCGGGATTTTATCGCTCACACCGACAAACTTGACCTGAGTGGAGAGGACGATGCACTGGGAGCCGAAAGCCTTCGCGCCCTCGGTGATAATGTCGGGATTTCTAACTGCCATGGAGTCGATACTAATCTTTTCAGCACCGGCTTTGAGTGTCATATACATATCGTCCAGCGTCTTGATGCCACCGCCGACCGTAAAGGGAATAAACACATGCGCGGCAACATTTTTGACCATCTGGATGTCGATGGGGCGTTTTTCGGCGCTCGCCTTGATGTCAAAGAATATAAGTTCATCGATGCCGTCCTCATAGACCTTTTGCGCGAGTTGTTCCGCCGGCGCAACCTCTATATTATCATTAAATTGTTGTGCCTTGGTCACGACACCGTTAACCACGTCGAAGCAGGCTATCAAACGTTTTGTAAGCATTATTATGATCATTCCTTTCTTGGTGTTTTTTTCTCAAACGTTTTTCGTTTGAAAGGAAAAAACTCGAAGTTTGAAAATATTTTTCAAACGTGGGCTCCCTTTTTACCGAGAAATCCATCCAACAGCGCAAGTCCGGCAGGACCGCTCTTTTCAATATGGAACTGAGTGCCGAAGATGTTTTCGCGGTTGACACAGGAGCAGAACTCATGGCCGTAACTTGTTTTCCCCCAAATATCCCCCTCTTCGCTCGGCACAGCGTAGTAGGAATTTACAAAGTAGAAATAGTCGTTCGTGGCAGTAAATCCTACAGGCTTTACAAACTCAACCTCGTTCCAGCCCATCTGAGGCACTCGTTGACCCGGTTGGTCAAAACGGTTGACCGAGCCGGTCAACCAGCCAAGGCAATCGGCATCTTCCTCCTCGCTATGCTGAAATAAAATCTGCATACCGACACACACTCCGAGGAAATTGACCTGATTGGTCAACACCAACTCGGTGAGTGGCTCGATAAAACCGGATTGCCGAAGTGAGTGCATGGTTGCACCTGCACTCCCAACACCGGGCAGTATGATATGGGTCGCACCTTTTAACTCGTCCGGTTTGGCGGCAAGGGTGGCGGTGTAGCCCAGTTTTTTTACAGCAGAGAGCACGCTCGGTGCATTCCCTGCAAGGTAGTCGATTATTGCTATCATTCTCGTTGCTCCATTATTTATCGTTCTGCTTTAACAGTTCCCACAGTTCCTCTATCTTCTTCGCGGCGGCGGTTATATCGACTCGCTCACCGTCTGCATCCAGCTCGCTGATTGAGTGAAGTTTACCGGCGGCGGCATAGAGTTTAAGCAGTGCGGCATCGGCGATCAACTTAACTTCTGTGTCGTTGACCGTATCGGTCAACGGCTCGATTCTTTCGGCGACTTTACGCTGTGGTGTTCCGGAGAAGTCAAGCTCAAAGCTTTCCCCGATGGAGGGCTTTAACGGTGTGACACCGGTTTTCTCCTTTACAAGAGCACCGAGTGCACCTACAGCATCCGGATCACCGTGGTTTAAAAAGATGATTGGCGGCGACGGTTTAAAGTCCGAAATCCATTTGACTAAGGCGGTCTGGTCGGCATGTGCCGATATGCCGGAGATCTTGGTCACCTTTGCCTTGACCGACACCGTCTCACCAAAGATGTTAACCCTTTTCGCTCCCTCGAGCAGTCTTCTGCCGAGTGTTCCCTCCGCCTGATAACCGGCAAAAACAATAGTGTTGTTGGGGTTATAAAGGTTGTATTTTAGGTGGTGCTTTATTCTGCCTGCATCGCACATGCCGGAGGCGGAAATGATAACACAGGAGCCCTTATAGCTGTTAATCTGTCGCGATTCGGCGGTGGTGACCGATAATGTCAACTGGTCAAAGGTGATAGGGTCATCTCCTCGACGGAGCACGGAACGTGTTTCCTCGTCGAAATAGCTGTCGGCATACTCCTCAAAAAGGCGGGTAGCCTCCACCGCGAGCGGACTGTCTACATACACCGGACAATGCTCAAAGCCCTTAAACGCACCCTCGTCATATAGTTCACGCAGGTGGTATAGAATTTCCTGTGTTCGTCCGACTGCAAATGCCGGAATTATCACCTTTCCGCCACGCTCAAAAGTCTCTCGTACAAGGCGCGCAAGCTCTTTCTTTGTGTTGTCGAGACCTTCGTGAATTCGACCGCCGTAGGTGCTCTCCATCACAACACAGTCGGCATCGCTCACGTGGTCAGGGTCGCAGAGCAATGGTCGGGAGTCGTTGCCAAGGTCGCCGGAAAAGATAAGACGTCTATTCTTCCCCTCGTCATCAATCAGCTCTATCTCTACTATGGAAGAGCCGAGCAGATGCCCCGCATCGTAAAATTTGAGAGTGATCTGCGGTGCAATCTGCAGCGGTGTACGGTAGTCAACACTTTGAAACAGACCGATAGTCGTCTTGACATGTTTTTCATCATAGAGTGGTTCTTGAGGCGGTTTGCCTGCACGGATCAGCTTTTTATTCTTCCAGTTAAGTTCTGTCTGTTGAATATGGGCACTGTCCATCAGCAACAACTCGGCAAGGCGTCTTGTTGCGGAGGTGGAATATATCGCGCCATTAAATCCGTTCTTAACCAACATCGGTATGTGACCGGAGTGGTCAATGTGGCTGTGGGTCAGGATTACGGCATCAATATTACCTGCATCGCAGGGCAGTGTCTGAACAAGATCGTGGTCACGACCTTGAAACATGCCGCAGTCGATGAGCAGTTTTAGTTCGCCGTGCTCCAAGAGTGTGCAACTGCCGGTGACCATGCCGGCGGCGCCGAGAAATGTCAACTTCATAGGTCAGTCCTTTCTGTAATATAGAATATTTTTATACAATGTGTTTAGATACTATCTCCACCCGTAGCTCTCGTCTAACATGGTCAGATGAGGGTTATAAAATGGGTCGCCGTCCCGAAAGATATCGGCGTATCTGCTGTGTAGGTTGGATAATTCTCTCTCAAAACGAAGGTTGTTTTCCCCGTCCACGTCCAGCCCTCTTGACAGGCTTTCATGGTGGTATGCGACGGCAAACGGGGTCATAACATTATAATATCCGTCGCGATAAAGGCGCAGACAGAGGTCGACATCGTTGAACGCTATCGCAAAGTCTTTCTCGTTTAGACCACTGTGGTCAATATAGAGTTTTCGTTTTATCATCAACGCCGCGCCGGTGACAGCGAGCATATTCTGCGTGGTGCAAAGTCGATACATATCACCGCCGGACGACGATGGATGTGATTTGTGGGAATGTCCTGCGCTGTTGTTAATGCCGACAAACACACCGGCATGCTGTATCTTCTCGTCCGGATAGTATAGTTTTGCACCTACCGCACCGACATTTTCCATACAGGAATAGCTCAGCATCTCCCGCACAAAGTCGGACGATATGACCTCAATATCGTTGTTGAGCAGTAGAATATGCTCCCCAATCGAGCTTTCAACCCCGAGGTTACAGACGGCAGAAAAGTTGAATTTATCGGGGTATTTTACCACCCTTAGGTTTTTGTAGGTCGAGATCGCCTCGTCATAAAAATCGAAAATCTCACTTGATTTTGAGTTGTTTTCCACCACCACAACCTCAAGATCGTCCATGCCGGAGTTGGCATAGAGTGAGTCAAGACATCGTTTGAGGTCCTCTTTGTGCTCATAGTTCGGTATTATCACCGACACACTGCCACTCGCCTTTTTGTACCTCGGATAGAAAGCGCCTGGATGCTGTTTCTGGGGAGTTACATCGGCCGATTGACCAATACGGTCAAGGTGATCGGTGATCGCCTTTGCTCCTGCGGTAACGGCATAGGGTTTCGCCGACATATCAGATGCGGTAGATCCATCATGTCCACGCCATACATATAGTATTTTCGGAATGTGGTGAACTCGGTTCGCTTTTTCACAAAGTCGAAGTATCAGGTCGTGATCACCCGCACCCTCATAGTCTGATTTTTCGTATCGACCAACTTGGTCAATGAGATCCGAGCTAAACACACATAGGTGGGTAATATAGTTACAACAGGCGAGATAGTGGGGGGAGAAGTCCGGCTTAAAATGGAACTCCCTCAGTTTTTTAAGGTCGCCGGACAGAATAATCTCGTCGCTATAGATAACCTTTGCACCGGTGGTGTTATATGCCGACACCATCTCAAAAAGTGCATTTTTGTAGAGAAGGTCATCATGGTCGAGTAACGTTATAAGCTCACCCTTTGCAAGCCGTAGTCCTATTGTTGTATTCTCTGATATGCCGTTATTCTCAATCTTTTGATAGACAATTCGAGCATCTTTATATCCTTTAAGCAGTTTTAAACTCATCTCGCTGTCCCCTGCGTCGACGAGTATCAGCTCTAAATTGCGATAGCTTTGATGCAGGACACTGTCCAACATCTCACGGAAAAAGCGACGCGGTGGGTTGAAAAGCGGCACTACCACCGACACGAGCGGTTCCTTTTCAAGGCGGGTTTTGCGCTGATGTGCGAGCTCTCGGCGGAGTGGCAGGTCGGCGCGATACATCCATATTTCGGAGTGAAGTGCAAGAGCAACGCGAAATTTCAACTCTCGAAAGGTCGCCTCGACACCGTTTGTTTTGAGGCAGTTTAGCACTCGACGCAGGTTATGCGACAGCCTTTTAAAGGAAAGGTTGCGCTTTATCGCGGCTAATACGCTGTCTTTACTCTGTCCTTTTTGCTCCAACTGCTCGCCCCTATCTTGTGGAATGCTTGTAGGTCTCACAGACCTCTTCGGTTGAGCCTACCAACACAATCTTGCCGTTTTTTATCCAGGCGGCACGGTCACACATGCGCTCGATCTGGTTGATATCATGGCTGACAAGAAGAACGGTTGTGCCGTTCTCAATCAGGCTGTTTATCCTCGCTTCACATTTTTGGGTGAACAAAAAGTCACCGACCGAGAGAACCTCGTCCGAGATGAGGATGTCCGGTTCTACAACGGTGGCTATGGCAAAAGCAAGACGGCTGACCATGCCGGAGGAGTAGTTCTTTATGGGCACATCGATCATGTCCGCAAGCTCGGAAAACTCTACAATTTCGTCGAATTTATTACGAAGAAAATCCTCTTTATACCCGAGGACACAGCCGTTGAGGTAGACGTTCTCCCGACCGGTCAGATCGGGGTCAAAGCCGGCACCGAGTTCTATGAGCGGTGCAATGTTCCCGTGAATTTTGACACTGCCGGTTGTCGGTTTAAATACGCCGGCAATCACCTTTAACAGGGTGCTCTTGCCACTTCCGTTAAGACCGACAATGCCGAATATCTCCCCACGATTGACAGTGATACTCACGTCGGTCAGGGCATAAAATTCGGTAAATTTAAGCTGCCGTTTTATCAGCTTTATCATATATTCCTTAAAGCTGTCCACCTTCTCTTTTGCGAGGTTAAAGCGCATTGATACCCCGATCACTTCCACGACCGGGGGGGCGGAATTTTCAACATTTTGTGATTTAGACATAGAGTATAAACCTATCCTGAGTTTTTTTGAAAAGAACAAGACCGACAATCAGTGCCACCAAAGCAAAGAGTGAACATAGGATAAATTGGGTGATAGTAGGCACTTCACTATAAAGAATGGGCTGACGAAACATGGTGACATACCAGTATAAAGGGTTGAATTTTATGAGCGTTTGTATAGAACCAGGCAGTATTTCAACAGGGTAAAAAAGCGGAGTGAGGTAGGTCAGTGCGGTGATAAAGACGGTATAAAAATGCATGACATCGCGGAAAAATACTGCGAGAGATGCGAGGATAAGACCACATCCGAGTTCAAAAAAGAAGAGGAGCACCATCGGCACCGGAAAGAGCAGCGTCGCAAAGGTAAACGGCTGACCGGTCACAATCATCACTATGACGAGTGCGATAAAAGAAAACATCAGGTTTACAAAGGAGAACACTATCTTTTGCAACGGGAATATATACTTCGGTATATAGACGCGTCGTATCAGGTGAGATGCACCGATTATACTGGACATAGAGCCGGTGGTGGACTCGTTAAAGTTATTGAAAATAAGCTGCCCTGTCAGCACATAGACAGGAAAGTTGGGTATATCAAAACGAAAAAAGAAGGAAAACACCAACGACATGACCACCATCATCAACAGCGGTGACAGAAGACTCCAGAGAATACCGAGCGCACTGCGGCGGTATTTGAGCTTTATATCACGCTGTACAAGATGGCTCAGCAGTGGTGTATATCTACCGAAAACCTCAAAATATGGTCGTAATCTTGCGGTAATCAAATTCACCTCATAAATGACTGTAGTACGAAAAATCTTGTTCACTGAATGTAGGGAGCGCCGAGTCCTTAGCAGAGAGCGACAACTCACCGTCTAACATCCAGTCAATGCCGAGTGTTTTGTCGTTGTAGATAATCCCGCCCTCATCACTGGGGTTGTAGTAGTCGGTACATTTGTAGGTAAATTCCGCTACCTCGGACAGCACACAAAAACCATGTGCAAAGCCGGCAGGCACATAGAACATCACGCCATTTTCAGCCGAGAGGCGCACCGCAAAGTGTTTGCCGAAGCTCGGGCTGTTCACACGAAGGTCGACCGCAACATCCAACACCTCTCCTGTCGTCACACGGACAAGTTTGCCCTGCGGAGCATTTTTTTGAAAATGTAGACCGCGCAGGACTCCCCGTGTACTGCGTGAGCAGTTATCCTGCACAAACCGGGCGTCGACACCGCCGACACAAAATGCCTCTTGGCGATAGGTCTCCATAAAAAAGCCACGCTCGTCCCCGAAGCGTTTAGGTGTAATCAGCACCGCATCGCGCAAAGGGGTAGGCTCAAATGAAAAGTTCGACATCTCTATACCTTTTAAACATAAATAAATATATACTAATATAACATATTTTAAGGGGATAGTCAAATGTTGTAGGATTATTGGCTGTTTTTTCACGAATATAGATCAAGGTATTGCATTATCCTCCCTTTCGGTGTATAATAGTAACAATGTTAAATTGCGTTAAAGTTATTTTTACGTTACATATGTGCGTTTAAAATTCAAGTCTATCTGCCGCGGTCATTACTGCGGCGGATTTTTTTGCAGCCGACTTAACTTCCAACAAGAGAAATGAGGAACTAATGCCATCTTTTTATGAACTAAACCTAACCCCCGAAATACTCAGCGCACTCGATGACCTCGGTTTTTCCGAGGCGACACCTGTTCAGACACAGACTATCCCGATTATTTTTTCCGGTGCCGATATTTTGGCGCAATCACAAACAGGTACCGGCAAGACGATTGCATTCGGAATACCCGCCGTGCAAAGCATTGACCCAACGATTAATAAAGCTCAAGTGTTGGTGCTCTCCCCAACCCGTGAGCTCTCACAGCAATGCGGCGACGAGATACGAAAGCTTGCAAAGTATACCCCTGCCGTCAGGACCGCCGACATACTCGGTGGTGCAAACTATGACAAACAGTTCAAAGCCCTGCGCAGTGCTAATTTTGTCATAGGTACCCCGGGACGTGTCATGGACCATATGAGACGAGGTAGCTTAAAGCTGGGCAATATCAAGATGGTAATCCTTGACGAGGCGGACGAGATGCTCAACATGGGTTTTAAGGAGGATATTGAGCATATTTTAAAGGATGTTCCGGAACAAAGACAGGTTGTGCTGTTTTCCGCCACAATTTCAAAAGGGATAAAAGCCATAGCGGAGCAGTTTTTAAACAATCCCGTAAGTGTGGATATTAACAAAGACAATGTGGTTATCGAGAGCATAAAACAGAGTTATGTTCACCTCCCAAAACACCAAAAAGCCGACACAATGAAGCTGTTGTTCCACAGATACAAGCCAAGAAGGTCGATTGTTTTTTCAAACACCAAATCTATGGTGGATGAAATTGTCGAGATTTTGAGCGAAGGCGGCTTTTCTGTGGAGGGGTTACACGGTGACATGAAGCAACAACAGCGCACCAAGGTCATGAACTCCTTTAAACGGGGCGAGGTTAACATTTTGGTGGCGACCGATGTAGCGGCTCGTGGAATTGATGTCAGTGATATCGACTATGTAATTAACTACGATATCCCTAAAATGAAGGAATACTATGTGCATAGAATAGGACGCACAGGCAGGGCAGGTCGAGACGGCAATGCCATAACACTGTGCTGTAGCAACAATCAAGTATCGGAGGTGCAAAGACTTGCGGCTTCGGTAAAGACTACGATAACACAGATGGAAATCCCCACCATTTCGGATATTATAAAAAACAACAAAAGTGCGCGGTTGGATGCCATAAGGGAACTTCTTACAACGGAACAAGGTACGGAAAACACCGACACTATTCTTTCGCTTATTGACGAAGGGCATGATGCAGTCAAGATTGCGGCCGCCCTGATGTCTTTAAGTTTTTCCACAGCGCTCGGCGATCTTAAAGATGTCGCACCGCCAAAATCCAAAAAAGGTGATCGAGGTCGTGAACGAGGCGTCGAACGTGCCGATAAAGGCAAACATAACAAGAACGCGGATCAACATTTTATTAATATCGCGATCTCTTGTGGCAGAGCAGGGCGTATTGCACCGAACCATATTGTGGGTGCGGTTACCGAGCGTGTCGGAATCAGTTCCAAAGATATTGGCAAGATCACAATAGGCGAAGATTATAGCATTGTCGGTATTCCGGTTGACATTGTAGAGGATGTATTGTCAAAGATGCAGGGTTGCAAGATCTGCGGCAAACCGGTAGCGGTGGACTATTATTTTGAGGAACGTGTCGAAAAGGGTCGACGCTCCCACAAAGGTGAGGATAAAAAAGAAAAACGACATGGCGGTTCGAAACACCACGGTCACAAACATCACTCAAAGCACTCCAATAAAAAAGGTCACAAAAAATAAGTTTTTAAGCAGGGGATGACACCGCCCCTACTTCACTCCCTGTCTGCGCCTCGTCATTCGGGGCGCACCTTTTTTGGAATAAAGTGCTGACTATCATAGCTTTCAAGTTATGTATCCGTCCTTGTAATTCCCTTTAAATTCTGGTATAATATAAAAATGGGATATAATGATTTATGAAAAAGATTTGTGAGGGGGCAAACTCCTCGATAAAATGGGCGTTTATAATTATTTTCGGGCTCCTCTGTGTCGGGACGGTGTTTTTTAGCACCGAGCATCGGTACAGTGTGGTCTTGACGCTATTTGTCACCTTTGCGGTGTTCTGCCTTGTCATAGTGCTCGCTTTTTTTGCAAAGAAATATCTGTCATACAACCACCTGAGCCGTTTTCAATACCCAATTCTCATTTTGACCATATTGGTCATTCTTTTTGTACAGAGCTATGTCAGCTTTTCCACCTTTCAGACGCTCGACCATGATATAGGCAAGGTGTTTAATGGTGCGGATTATTTTTTGCACGACCAAACACAGGAGGACTACTATCAATATATCCGATATCTTAATGTTTGGCCGAACAATGCGCCGATATTTTTGTTTTTTGTCGCTTTGATGAGTCTTGTGGATTTTTTGGGGTTTGGGGGGTATGCCGCCTACTACGCCTCGGCTATTGTCGTGGCACAGCTCGCTTTTTCGGTGGCGATACTTTTTACCTTTTTATATCTGCGACGCGTATTCGGCATTGTCGCCGCCTATATCAGCCTTTTCTTCTGGCTAATCTTTCCCATTGTCTATCTTCAAGGCTCGGTTTTTTATACCGACACCTACTCCCTCCCGTTTGTGCCGATGGTACTCTATCTTTACGAGAGGGCAAAATCAAGCACTTCGCGCCGCGATTTAGTTCTTTTCTCGCTCCTGACGGCGGTGGCGCTCTTTGTCGGGACACAGATGAAAAGCACGGTGCTTTTTGTCTTTATTGCGTCGGTTATTGTGGGGATATTGAGGGGCGAATTTAAAAGAACTTTTTTACTTTTTGCGATTTCAGCCGTGATATTCTTCTCGCTTGGCGGTGTGCTGAATGTCATAGAATACAATACCGTTCACTCGGACGAGCTTTTAGAGCGTCACCGTATGCCGACCACCTTTTGGATAGCGATGGGGGTGGGGAGCTACAACGGGGTTTATAATCAACACGATGACGATGCCATGATGTCGCTCGGCACTCAGGAGGAAAAAAAGGAGCTTGCCGCCGACCTAATTAAAGAGCGGTTGACAAGCAGAAATTTTGCACAGCATATAGAATTTTATGCGAGAAAGCTCAATCGTACATTCGGTTCGGCAAACGGCGATATAGCCTATATGTTATCACGTGGTTCGCTCGATCCGGACAACTTTATCTATCAACTCATAATGCCGCAAGGTCGTTTTTATGTCGCATTTTCCCACCTCAATCAGGGAGTATATATATTTATGTGTGTTGCCGGGGTTGTCGGCGCCGTCATTTTACTCAAAAAACGTGATAGACGTGGGGACGCGATTTATCTGTCACTTCTCGGTTTTTTCCTCTTCATGTTTCTATGGGAGAGCAACCATCGACAGCTGGTCAATCAATTCCCTCTGTATATAATGCTCGCCTCGATTGGGGTGGCGCAGACTATCAGCCTTCTATCACGCCGACCTGCTCTATTCCGGCGAGCATAAGTGTGTCGATATGAGGCTGTTCTATCCTCTGCCCTGCAAAAAGTACAATCGTTCCGGGTGGGCAGGGCGCAACCGTATCGGCTGAGGTTTTACCGAGTGCCTCCTCTATGGGCAGGGTGTGTTCAATATGTCGGAACACCTCCGAGGGTCGAGCCGTGATGTCGGGCAGTGGCAGTCTCGGCAGGGTGAGCCCGTTGGGTTTTGCCTCCTCAAAAATGACGTCGAGAGCGTTTTGAAGTGCGCAATAGTCCCGCTCGTTGTTAAAGGGTGAGGTCATGAACAGCACCCGTGATATGTTACACAGTTCCGGCAGGATACTATAGTATCGCAAAATGTAGGCAATTCGGTCGGGGTCAAGGGTTAGTCCTATCGGCGAAAAAGCTATTTTAAGCGGTTCGTCATTGTCTATAAGATAGGGACGGTAGCGCGATTTAATCTGCATGGTGCGCTCGGCGGCGGCGGCAAAGTCCTGCTCGCCCGATTGGAGTGTGTGAATAGTCCTATCCATCGAGTACATGACAGGGTAGGGGGGACTGGTGGAGGATAAAAGGTTGACAAAGCGGCGCACCTCGGCGGTTGCGTTGCTGTCTTTAAGGTGCAACAGTGCGGCAGGGGTCAACATGCCGAGTGTGTTTGAGCCGGAGTCTATTACAATGTCCGCCCCGAGCAGTAGAGGATGATAAAAACCGTAGCTCCTTGGCAAAAAACGTATGTAACCGCCGTGAGCGTTGTCTATAATGATCTTAACATTATTTTCACGGCAGACAGAAACAAGCTCGCTCAGGTTGAGGATATTGCCGTCATAGTCGCAGTAGGTAAAGAACACCGAGTCCACATCGAGGCGCTCGAGTGTATCGCGAAGTTGTTGAGGGTCAATCCGATTGTTGACACTCTCGATGAAGTGCAGTTTAAGGCTGAATATTGCGGCGGCGTCCGCAAGGGCACGGTGCGCCGGCAGTGCGGCGAGCATCTCCCCCTCAAAGCCCACAGCATAGCCCAAAGCCGCCTTGATGGCGGTGGAACAACCAAAGGTGCAGTAGAGAGTGTCGCCACTTTCAAAGAGTTTACTGCAAAGACGTTCACTCTCGCGCAGGGCACCTTTTGGGTCGGCGGCGTTGTCTGATTGTGGCTGTTCGGTGAGGTCGAGCGAGTGCAAACCTCGGGGCATGGCACGACCTTTATGAGCCGGCACACAAAAGCTGTGCAGGGTCTCTTTAAGTCTTTCAAGGTCGATGTAAAAACTCATTTATTCCCCTTGTTTTCAGAGGTGGTCAGATTACAATACCTTAAAATTATATCGTTAGTTTGTTGTTATGTCAACACCCAGTTCATGCTCTTGGTTTGAAGTCTTATCATTTCCTCGTAGTCCGACGATTTTTTTAGCAGTTCACTGTGTGTACCCTCTGCCGCAACCTTGCCCTCCTTGAGCAGTATGATTTTGTTCGCTCCGGCGATTGTTCTCATTCTGTGCGCGATGACGATGACCGTCTTGTCCTTTGTAAGCCTTGAGATTGCCTTTTGAACGGCACTTTCATTTTGTATGTCAAGTGAAGAGGTTGCCTCGTCAAGCAGTACAACAGGTGCATCTTTTTGCAGTGCCCTTGCGATGGAAAGTCTTTGCCTCTCGCCGCCGGACAGTTTAGAGCCGTTCTCCCCGATAAGGGTGTTGTAGCCGTCGGGCATGTTCATAATAAATTCGTGGCACATTGCATTTTTCGAGGCATTTATCACCTCATCATCGGTAGCACCTTTCCTACCTATACGAATATTCTCCATGACCGAGCTGTTGAACAGTGTTACATCTTGGAACACGATGGATATTTCCTTTAACAGGACTTCAGGGTCTACCGAATTCACATCCTCTTTTCCTATCGTGATTGTGCCGTCTTTGATGTCCCAAAATCTTGCGGCGAGTTTCATCGCGGTACTTTTGCCACCGCCCGACGGGCCTACAAGCGCCGTGACTTCGCCCTGTTTTGCTTTAAATGTCACGCCGTTCAACACAGTTTCGCTTGTGTCGTAGCTGAACTTCACGTTGTCAAAATTAATATCATAATCGGTTGGCGACATGGTCTCTTTGCCTGTTTGAACAGCGGTGTTTTCAAACTCTTTCATACGCTCAACGCTTTTCAGCGAGATAAAAATGCCCGCAAGGTTTATAAGTGCCCCTGCAAGTGGGTCATATATTCGGGAGGCTATCATCAAAAACACAAGGAAGGTTAAAAGTGTGACTTCACCCGTTGCAAGCAGTGTAACACCGACTATCATAGTGGTTGCAATACCTACCTTTAGTATCATCTGCGATAGATTCACGAAGGTGCCCGTTATAAATTCGGCCTTGATGTTTGCATTTTCATGGTTATCAAAATGGGTGTCCATAATGCTCAGATGTGCATCCTCGCGGTTGTTTGCCTTGATGTCCTTTACATTTTCAAGGCACTCTTGAATTTTGTCGAGATAGGTGAGCTGAATAGCCTTTGTTTTCAACAGGAAATAATCCTGTAGTTTTTTGCTGGCGATACACAACAAAAACGATATCGGAATTACCCAGGTGAGGGCGACAGCCAATCTCCAATCGAAAGCAAACATTCCTATTCCCATGATGATTGTCGATATAATCGAGCCGATAAACCCCGGGATAAAGTGCGAAAAGGCATTTTCCATCATGGTAACATCACCCATCAAGGTGGTAGTGAGGTCGGATAAATCCTTTTTACCAAAGAAAGAGAGTGGGAGTTTTCGCAGTGTTTCCGCAAGCGATATTCTCATATTCGCGCTCTCGTTATATGCCGAAATATAGCAAAAATTATACTGAAAATAGTAAAGAACAGCGAGCAAAATCAGCATAAAAAGTGCATAGCCGATATACATTATAACGGTATAAACAGGTGAGACACCCTCCAAAATAGGCATAAGTGTATCCTGAATAAAATAGTAGGAGATACCGCTGACAGCCATTATAGCAATATTGATAAGTACGGTTATTATGCTCGCCTTTAGCAGCTCACTTGCCCCGAGTTCGGTCAAGGCAAAAGTTTTTTGTAAGAATTTTTTCATTATGCGCTCACCTCATTCCAAATAAATGCATTGTTGTATTCCACCCACATGTCGCTATACAGACCATCCTTCGCCACAAGCTCGCTGTGTGTTCCCTGCTGTACGACCCTACCGTCGGCAATTACATATATCAGGTCGGCATTTTTAATTGTAGAAAGCCGATGTGCAATCATAAGGACGGTTTTACCTTTGGTCATCTCGTTGAAGGCGAGCTGTATTTGATGTTCGTTTTCAGGGTCGGCAAATGCCGTTGCCTCATCGAGAAGGATAATGGGTGCATCGCGCAATATAGCCCGTGCAAGCGCAATGCGTTGAGCCTCACCTCCCGAGAGATAAACGCCTTTGGTTCCATAAATAGTATCTAACCCATTCGGCAGTTTTGCGATAATATCCTCGCACCTTGCGACCTTAAGTGCCTTGTTTACCTCCTCGATTGATGCCTCCGGATTACCCTCACGCAGGTTGTCCAAGATGCTTGCCTTATATAAATTTGTACTTTGAAAGACAAAAGAGATTTTTTTCATAAGCTCTGCATTATCGATGTTGCGCACATCTACACCGCCGATTGAAACAGTTCCGCTGTCGACATCCCAAAAGCGAGGAATGAGAGTTGCAAGGGTTGTCTTTCCGCCGCCCGACGGGCCGACAAAGGCGACGGTTTGTCCCTGCTTGATGGATATGTTTATGTTATCGATCGCCTTTTTATCGGTGTTTGGATATGTAAAAGAGATGTTCTCCATATAAATATCGGAGTTTTTCGGGGATTTTGGAGCGGTGGGTTTAGGTAAGGGTTTTTCATTTAGCAGATTCTCAACCCTGTCTAAAGCGTCCTTAGCGAGCATGGAGTGTTGCATAACCCACATAATCTTCATCATCATGAGTGATGCTATCGGTGTAAAGATAAGATAAAAGAAAAAGCTAAGGAAAAAGGTGGTCATGTCGCTTTGACCGCCTATGATGAAGATCGAAGAAAGCACCAAAAATATCGGAGTGCTGGCAAGAAATACCTGGAACATGGTCATAGGCATTCTCATGCGATAGGAATACTGTGAAACATATTTTTTATACCTGTTGATCACATTGTAAAAGCGCTCGAACGAAAATACTGATTGATTAAAGGTTTTTACCACCGGAACACCGCGCACATATTCTGTCGCCTCGTTGTTCATGTTTTCAAGTGCTGATTGGTACTGCTTTATCCTTTCCGGTTGATCCTTGCCCATGCCGCTCATCATGGATATAGCCGCTAAGACAACCGGCGCAAGGCTGATGAGCCCGAGCCGCCAATCAAAGACAAACAGAACCGCAAGCACGGCAATAGGCGTCGTGTAGGCACCCACCATGTCCGGCAGTTGATGGGCGAGGTATGTCTCGGTTGCGGCTGCGCTATCGTTGATGATTCTGCGAAGTTTGCCACTTCCCGTGTTACTAAAAAAACCCAGAGGCAGACTCATAATGTGATTGAGTGAGGCTTTTCTCATGTTTTTCGCAATTCGATATGCCGCTATATGGGTGAGCATCAGGGCTATTAAGTACACAACCATTGCGCCGATAGCACTACCGACCGCAAGCCAGGCGTTTGCCTTTATGCTATCGGTGAGCGTGATGTTTGGGTATATTGATATGATCTCGCTAACCCCTCGATAGATGAAAATTATCGGCAATAAGGTCATAACAGCACTTATACCCGACAGGATCATACCCAAATTGGTGAGGTGTTTGTGTCCCCCCGCAAAGGAATACAACCTTTTTAACAGCGATTTTTGTTTTTGCTTTTCCATAAATTTCTCCTTGTGGCGTTTTTGGTTGAATGACAATATATTCAAGTTAGTTTTAGCTAACCATATCCGTAAAAAATATCGGGCTTTACCCCAATATTTCTTTCGTACCGGCATAATAGAATTTTTGAATTTTACCTATATATTCAAACGCTTGCTCCTTGCTCAGATCGTGGTGGATAACCTCTAACATGTTATTGAGACCGGAAGATGAGATTACATGCACGAAAAATTTGTTTATCTGCGTTAATTTAAAGTTGCTGTTTTCCATGAATACAAAAGAAGAATTCTCCTCTATCTCGATAAGTTCATCCACAAAATTCTCGTACTTTGTCCCTGCACAACGGCAGAACAACAGTTTTGAGCGCTCAAAATCGGAATAGAGATAGTCTAAAATCTCGTTGGTGCCTTTTCCCACGCTCCCGGTGATCTCGGTGTTGTCAAAATCATATTGACCCTCCACCTCCTCGTGTGCTTTTTTGTACAACATTAGGAGCTTTTCAGCAAATTCACCGACTATCGCTTCAAACAGGTCGTCCTTGCCATTAAAGTGGTTGTAGACGGCGCCGGTTGTGGCTTTCGCACCCGATGCAATCTCCCGCAAACTTGTGTTGACAAACCCTTTTTTCAGAAATTCTTCCTTAGCACTAACTATTATTCGCTCCCGTGTAAGCTCTGATGAATAGCTCAATTTCACACCCTCGCATAACATCGATATTTTTGATAACAATGTTATCACACCTATTATAATTTGTCAAGAAAAAAAACCATAAAATTTTTTGTCTTTAGTTTTATAAATTTAGTATTGACAAATCCCTCAATTTAGGTTATATTAGGGTTAGCGAATAAGTTAGTTTTAGCTAACTCATGAAATAGATATACGAAAATTCGGCATGTTGTGACCACGAGTTAGTTCAATCTAACTTACGATTGTAAGGAGATATATTATGAGCGTTGTAATAGTTGGCGGCAATGAATGTATGGAAAGACGATACATTGAGACCTGCAAGGAATATGGCTGTAAGGCAAAAGTTTTCACCAAGATGAAAGGCGATGTGAGGAGTAAATTCGGCTCACCCGATATGATAATACTTTTTACGAATACGGTATCACATAAATTGGTGGCGTGTGCAAACTGTGAGGCAAAACGTTGCAGAGCAAGGGTGGAGCGCAGTCATTCAAGTTCTCTCTCCGCGCTGAAAAATATATTAGAGGCGATGTAAGATGATAACGGAAAGAGAGCTCATTGAACACTGTTCTTTAACGTTGTCCTCTCTAAAAACAGCAAGTTTATTTGCGGTTAAGGTCGAGAGCGAATATTCTTTGAACTACGACATATTATTTTGGAATGCGAAATTTTCCAAGACCGGTGTAAAGCTTAGGTTAATAAAAATCGGTAAAAAATCTGCACTTGTATACATGTACAGACATGATATGCTAACGAGCGACCTGAGCGACCCGAGGGCGAGCGAAATTCTCTCAAAGTACGGATATGAGGGTTTGGGTGTGGATTTAGCTATAAATCGTCTATCGCAAAGGCTGTCCACATACGAGGAGTTCCCCCATGAGATCGGCTTGTTTTTAGGCTATCCGCCCGAAGATGTCGAGGGGTTTATCTGTAACAAAGGGAAAAACTGCCTTTTATGCAGGTACTGGAAGGTGTACGGGAACGAAAACGAGGCGCTACTCCGATTTGCAAAATACGATAAATGCAAGGCCGCATATAAAAAATTGTGGAAAGAGGGTCGAGACATTATATTGCTTACGGTAAAAAGACGGACGATGACATCTGCGTCAAATTTATAAAGTCCCTTAAGGGGGAGGGTATCTGTAGAGATTGCCCTCTATTAAATATACAGTTCAATAATTAACAGTTAATAAGGAGAATGGTATCATGAGCAAAGTAGCAGTAGTTTATTGGAGCGGTACAGGAAACACCGAGGCAATGGCAAACTTTATAGCCGATGGTGTAAAAGCCAAAGGTAAAGAGGTTGATGTGATGACCTCCGCCGACTTTTC
>CAYJMO010000003.1:32532-63932 GCA_964371365.1 uncultured Oscillospiraceae bacterium | reverse complement strand
TAAAGAAATTGTCAACGATTTTATAAGGAGGCAGTTTAATGGCGGCAAAAGAAAAAATTAGGGTACGTCTGAAAAGCTACGACCACAGTCTTATCGACACATCAGCGGAGAAGATAGTCGAGACGGCACGGCGTACAGGGGCGAGAGTCTGCGGACCTATCCCGCTACCCACCGACAAGGAGATAGTGACCATCCTTCGTGCAGTTCACAAATACAAGGATTCCCGTGAGCAGTTCGAGAACAGGACACACAAACGTTTGATAGACATACTCAAACCCTCGCAAAAAACCATAGAGGCACTGATGGGGCTTCAACTTCCGGCAGGCGTAGATATTGAAATAAAACTTTAATATTGTCTTCCACCGGGTCATGTTGGTAAAACCGCAAGGTTCTGACACCAACCAATAACTTAAAGGAGGAATTATCTATAATGAAAAAGGGAATTATCGGCAAGAAGGTCGGTATGACACAGATTTACGACGAGAACGGTAAGATAATACCGGTTACCGTCATCGAGGCAGGTCCTTGCACCGTTGTCCAGAAGAAGACGGTTGAGACAGACGGATACGAGGCAGTTCAGCTCGGATACGGTGACGTATCTGTAAAGAGGGTTAATAAGCCTGTCAAGGGTCATTTTGCGAAGAATGACGTAGCACCGAAAAAGACACTGCGCGAGTTTCGCCTCGCTGACATCTCCGGCATGAGTGTCGGCGATATCGTTAAGGCAGACGCATTCGAGATCGGTGAGCGTGTCGACGTGGTCGGCACAAGTAAAGGTAAAGGCTTTGCCGGTACCATTAAACGCTACAACGGTCACAGCCTGCGCGCCTCTCATGGTACAGGACCTGTTGCCCGTCATGCCGGCTCAATGGGTGCGGCATCCTCGCCTTCACGCGTTATGAAGGGCAAAAAATTGCCGGGTCACCTCGGTAGCGAGCGTGTCACCGTGCAAAATTTGACGGTCGTCAAAATTGATGCAGAAAACAATCTTATCGCCGTAAAAGGCGCTGTACCGGGTGCGAACGGTTCCATCGTTTGCCTGTCTGACAGCGTCAAGGCATAGTCGGAAAGGAGTATAAATGGCTAAATATGATGTAGTGGACAATACCGGCAAAAAGGTCAGTGATATAGAACTTTCCGATATGATTTTCGGTATAGAGCCAAACGCGGTTGCCGTTCATGCGGCGGTGGTTAACTACCTCGCAAATCAGCGCACCGGTACTCAGAGCACCAAGACAAGGGCAGAGGTCGCCGGTGGCGGTCGCAAACCTTGGAGGCAAAAGGGCACAGGCCGTGCTCGTCAGGGTAGTACACGCAGTCCCCAGTGGACACATGGTGGTGTAGCACTCGGCCCGAAGCCGAGGGACTACAGATACCGTCTCAACAAACAACAAAAGCGTCTTGCGCTGTTCTCGGTTCTGTCTGAAAAGGCGGCGAGTGGCAACCTTATCATTGTCGATGACTATAAGGTGGACGAGTTTGCAACCAAGGCTGTTGTTAAGATGCTCGGCGACCTCAAGGTCGGCAAAAAGAGCCTGCTTGTGACCGGCGACATCGAGAAGAAACTGGTCAAGAGTGCCTCCAACATCCAAAACGTAAAGACAACCATGGCAACCACGCTGAACGTATACGACATAGTCGGTGCGAGCACACTTGTGATCAGCGTAGATGCCGCCAAAAAGATAGAGGAGCTGTTTGTATGCTAAATAATGATATAATACTTCGCCCCGTTATCACGGAACGCTCCATGGCGGGTCTTGCCGACAAGAAGTACACCTTCAAGGTTCATCCCGATGCCGGCAAAATTCAGATTGCAAAGGCAGTCGAGGAGATCTTCGGTGTCAAGGTAGAAAAGGTTAACACCATCTCGGTTCGTGGACGTTTTCGTCGCAGAGGTCGCGTAGGCGGCTACACAGCGGCCGGTAAAAAGGCGATAGTGACACTTAAAAAGGATTCAAAAGGTATCGAGTTCTTTGAGTCGCTCAACTAATTTAATAACTATAGTTGACGTCGGTTTAATGGTAGGGCGAGCCCCTATTCACAACAAGATGAGGAGAATAAAGCAAGATGGCTATAAAAAAGTATAAACCCACAACGCCGGGCAGACGCGGTATGACGGTTACCGACTACTCCAATCTGTCCAAGGTCAAGCCGGAGCGCAGCCTGCTGGAGCCTATGAAAAAGCACAGCGGTCGCAACAACACCGGTAAAATAATGGTTCGTCACCACGGTGGCGGCAACCGCACCAAGTATCGTGTTATCGACTTCAAACGCAACAAGCTTAACATGCCTGCCGAGGTCATGACCCTTGAGTACGATCCCAACCGCAGTGCACATATCGCACTTCTCAAATATGAGGACGGCGAGAAACGCTACATCATCGCTCCGAACGGTCTCAATGTCGGTGACACCGTCACCGCAGGACCGGACAGCGATATCAAACCGGGCAATGCACTCGCATTTTGCGACATGCCGGTCGGTACCTTTGTTCACAACGTAGAACTCTATCCCGGCAAGGGTGCACAGCTCGTTCGTGGAGCCGGCGTCGGCGCACAGCTGATGGCTAAAGAGGGCAAATATGCACTTCTTCGTCTGCCGTCCGGTGAACTTCGCAACGTGCCGCAAAACTGCATGGCAACAGTCGGTCAGGTCGGAAATATCGACCATGAGAATGTCAACTACGGTAAGGCTGGTCGTCGCCGTCATATGGGTTGGCGTCCGACCGTCCGCGGTAGTGTTATGAACCCGTGTGACCATCCCCACGGTGGTGGTGAGGGTAAGAGCCCTATCGGTCGTAGCGGTCCGGTTACCCCCTGGGGTAAGCCGACACTCGGATACAAGACCAGAAGCAAGAAAAAAAAGAGCGACAGCATGATAGTCAAGCGTCGTAACGGGTAAAAGGAGAGTATAAAATGGGAAGAAGTGTTAAAAAAGGACCTTTTGTGCAACCCGTTCTGCTGAAACGAGTTGAGGAGATGAATAAAGCCGGTGAAAAACGTGTCTTAAAGACCTGGAGCCGTGCCTCCACCATTTTCCCGGACTTTGTGGGACATACCTTTGCGGTCCATGACGGAAGAAAGCATGTTCCGGTATATGTGACCGAGGATATGGTTGGTCACAAGCTCGGTGAATTTGCACCGACACGCACCTATCGCGGACACGCCGGCGGCAAGACAGGCCGATAAGCCAGAAAGGAAAGTCAATAAGTATGGAAGCAAAAGCACATTTGAGATATGCACGTATCTCGCCGCGCAAGGTACAGATTGTACTGGATCTTATTCGTGGTAAAAACGTAGAGGATGCTAAGGCAATCTTAAAGTTTACCAACAAGGCGGCGGCAGAGCTTATACTCGGAGTATTGAACTCCGCCGCGGCAAACGCGGAGAACAACCACAACATGGACGGCAACTTCCTCTTTGTCAGTGAATGTTTCGCCTGCCCCGGCCCGACACTCAAAAGGGTAATGCCAAGGGCGCAGGGTCGCGCATTCAGAATTTTTAAAAGAACAAGTCACATAACGGTCGTCGTCAAGGAACGCGAGGCGTAGAACATTTATATAGAAAGGAAATATAATGGGTCAAAAAGTCAATCCCCACGGACTGCGCGTCGGAATTAATAAGGATTGGGACAGCCGTTGGTTTGCATCTAAAAAAGATTTCGCGGATCTCATTGTTGAGGACCAAAAAATCCGTAAGATGCTCAAAAAGATGCTGTTTGCGGCAGGTATTCCGAAGATAGAGATAGAGCGCACACAGGATAAAGTCAAGGTAAACATCCACTGCTCAAAGCCGGGTATGGTCATAGGACGCGGCGGCAGTGACATCGACAAGGTTAAACTTGCGATAGAAAAACTTATAAACAAATCGGTCTCGGTCAGCATCACCGAGATTAAAAACCCCGATACCAATGCACAGCTCGTTGCGGAGAATATTGCTGCTCAGTTAGAGCGCCGTACCTCCTTCCGTCGTGCCATGAAACAGTGCATGGGTCGCGCCATGAGAATGGGCGCTAAGGGTATTAAAACTAACGTTTCGGGACGTCTCGGCGGTGCGGATATCGCACGTAGCGAGCACTACCACGAGGGCACCATACCGCTGCAAACACTGCGCGCCGACATAGATTACGGCTTTGCAGAGGCGGCAACAACCTACGGTCGCCTCGGTGTTAAGGTTTGGATCTATAAGGGCGAGATATTAAAGGGCGCAAAGCGCACCCATACCGAAATAGTGCCACCCAAGAGGGAGCGCGGCGATCGTGACCGTCGTCCCCGTCCGGCACGTAGGGAAGGAGCGATGAGATAATGTTATTACCTAAAAGAGTTAAATATCGCCGCGTACATCGCGGACGTATGAAGGGTGTTGCGACACGCGGCAACAAGGTCAATCAGGGCGATTTCGGCATTCAGGCTTTGGAGCCGAGCTGGATTACTTCCAATCAGATTGAGGCTGCTCGTATCGCGATGACACGTTATATCAAGCGTGGTGGTAAAGTTTGGATCAAAATTTTCCCGGATAAGCCGGTCACCGAGAAACCTGCCGAGACCCGCATGGGTAGTGGTAAAGGCTCTCCCGAGTATTGGGTAGCGGTTGTAAAGCCGGGCCGTGTACTCTTTGAGATTGCCGGCGTTTCGGAGGAGCTCGCTCGCGAGGCATTTCGTCTTGCCAGCCACAAACTTCCGATAAAAACAAAATTCGTAAAAAGAGAAACGGAATAAGATGGTACAGACGTTTGACAGCACTGTTAAGACGTACAGAAAGGAATGGTCAAATAGATGAAGGCAAAAGAGATGCAAAATTTATCTGTGCCGGAGTTGCAAAAGATGCTCTCGGAGCTCAAAGAGGAGCTGAGAAACCTGCGCTTTCAACATGCTATAAACCAACTGGAGAATCCCCAGAGGCTTAAAGATGTAAGGCGTGATATTGCCAGGGTAATGACAACACTTCGCGGTTTAGAACTGGCGAGTGTCGACTAATAGAAAGGAATAGGTTTTAAATGGAGCACAGAGAATCACTTCGTAAGACGCGTATAGGCACCGTCGTTTCCGACAAGATGGACAAAACCATCGTCGTCGCGATTGCCGACAATGTGCGTCACCCGCTTTACAAAAAGATTATCAAGCGCACCGTCAAGTTTAAGGCTCATGATGAGAAGAACGAGTGTAACATAGGCGACCGTGTACAGATCATGGAAACACGTCCGATTTCAAAGGATAAGCGTTGGCGTTTGGTTCGTATAGTGGAAAAGGTTAAGTAATATATAAGAGCGTAATTTAAAAGGGAGGTGCAGCTGTGGTACAGATGCAATCATATCTCAAGGTTGCGGACAATACCGGCGCTAAAGAACTGATGTGTATCAGAGTGCTGGGCGGTTCACGTAAGAGATACGCCGGCGTGGGTGACGTTATCGTTGCCTCGGTTAAAAAGATTTCACCGGGTGGTGCGACAAAAAAAGGTGAGGTTGTTCGTGCGGTTATCGTGCGCACAAAACATCCCATTCGTCGTGATGACGGATCCTATATCCGTTTTGACGAGAATGCAGCGGTCATCATCAAAGAGGACAAAAATCCGAGAGGTACACGTATTTTCGGACCGGTTGCTCGTGAACTTCGCGAGAATGGATACCTTAAGATTTTAAGTCTCGCACCGGAATCTTTGTAATTTTCGGTTACAAAAAGGAAAGGATAAATTATTCTTATGAATAAACTTCATATCAAAACCGGTGATACCGCGATGATTTTGAGCGGCAACAGTAAGGGAAAAACCGGTAAGGTTTTGGCGACCAGCCCGAGTGAGGGCAAGATAATTGTTGAGGGATGCAACATGATTACAAAGCATCTCAAACCCCGACGTCAGGGTCAGCAGGGTGGCAAGGTTGAGGCAGAGGCGGCTATGTACGCCTGCAAGGCTCTCCCGGTCTGCCCGAAGTGCAACAAGGCGACAAGGGTAGCTCACGTTATCAAAGATGGCAAAAAAACACGCAGCTGCAAAAAATGCAGCGCAGAATTTTAAGGAAAGGGGGACATCACAATGCCAAGATTAAAGGACAGATACAAAGCAGAGATTGCCCCTGCGATGATGACAAAGTTTGGCTATAAAAGTGTCATGCAGATACCGAAGCTGGACAAGGTAATTGTCAACGTCGGATGCGGTGAGGCGAAGGACAATCCCAAGATCATTGACGCTATTGTATCGGACATTAAGACCATATGCGGTCAGACTCCGATTATCTGCAAGGCGAAAAAATCCGTTGCTAACTTCAAACTGCGTGAGGGTATGCCTATCGGTGTCAAGGTTACACTGCGCGGCGACAACATGTATGAGTTTGTAGATCGTCTTTTCTCCATATCACTGCCCCGTGTTCGTGACTTCCGCGGAATAAACGGTAACAGCTTTGACGGTCGTGGCAACTACTCGTTCGGCGTTAAAGAGCAGCTCATATTCCCTGAGATTGACTACGATAAGATTGACGCTATTCGCGGAATGGATATATCGTTTGTCACCACAGCGAACACCGACGAAGAGGGTAAAGAGCTACTGCGCGCTATGGGCGCACCGTTTGCTAACTAAGAGTAGAAAGGAAAATAAAGATGGCAAAGACCTCAATGAAAGTGAGCCAGCAACGTCCGGCTAAATTTTCCACCAGGGCATACAACCGTTGCAAACTTTGCGGTCGTCCTCACGCCTATCTGCGCAAGTACGGAATCTGCAGAATTTGCTTCCGTGAGCTTGCATACAAAGGTCAGATACCGGGCGTTCGCAAGGCGAGCTGGTAAGGTATATACACAAGAATGCCCAAAAGGCAGTTTGAAAAGCCTAAAAGGCAGTTTTTAGCGACAGACATCTGTCGAGAAAGGGAACATGGTATGAACATTACCGATCCGGTAGCAGATTTGCTGACCCGCGTTCGTAACGCAAGCTCCGCAAAGCATGACACCGTTGACATTCCCTCCTCCAACCTGAAAAAGAATATAGCTCAGATAATGGTTGATGAGGGATATGTAAAATCAATGGAGATTATCGAGGATAACAAACAGGGTGTTATCCGCCTCACACTTAAATATCGTGAGACCGGCACACCTGTACTCACCGGACTGCGCAGGGTTTCAAAACCCGGTCTGCGCATCTATTCCGGCGCGGTGGATATGCCCAAGGTTATGAAGGGCCTCGGAACCGCAATAGTATCAACATCAAAAGGCGTTATGACTGACAAAGCCGCTCGTAAAGAGAATGTCGGCGGTGAAGTTTTAGCCTTTATATGGTAAGAGAAGGGGAAAGACTATGTCGAGAATTGGAAGAAAACCCATTGTCATCCCTGCCGGCGTTGAGGTCAAGTTAGACGGCGTCAACATCTCGGTCAAGGGCCCCAAAGGTAAGCTTGATTCCACAGTGCATCCGCTAATATCGCTCGATATTAATGACGGAATAATCAATGTGACAAGGCCTAATGACGAAAAAGAAGCCCGTAGCCTGCACGGCTTGACACGCACACTCGTATCCAATATGGTAGAGGGCGTATCGGCAGGATTCAGCAAAACACTGGAAATTCAGGGTGTCGGCTATCGTGCCGCAATGCAGGGTAATAAACTTGTATTAACACTCGGTTTCAGCCATCCGGTTGAGAGAAATGAGACCGAGGACATCAAGATAGAGGTCCCATCGCCTAACAAAATTGTTATATCAGGTGTGGACAAACAAAAGGTCGGCCAGTTTGCCGCCGAAATAAGAGAAATTCGTCCGCCCGAACCGTACAAGGGCAAGGGTGTGCGTTACCTCGGCGAGTTCATCGCCAAGAAAGAGGGTAAGGCAGGAAAGGCTAAGTAGTTTAAAAGAGATATTAAAGCTCATTTATAACTACTTTGAGGAAAGGATAAAAGTTTTATGATAAAGAAATATAATAAAGCCGCCGCCCGTGCCAAACGCCAAGCCCGCGTCCGCGGTAAGATAAGCGGCACAGCCGAGCGTCCGCGTCTCAACGTATTTCGCAGTGCCTCGCATATATATGCACAGGTCATCGACGACGTTGCAGGTGTGACACTTGCCCAGGCGAGTAGCCTCAGCAAAGGTTTTAAAGGTGCCGGCGGTAACGTCGAGTCGGCAAAGATGGTCGGTGAGGCGGTAGCTAAGGCGGCAATCGAAAAAGGCATTAAAGAAGTTGTGTTTGATCGTGGCGGATATCTGTACCACGGCCGCATTAAAGCGGTTGCGGACGGCGCACGTGAAGCAGGCTTAACACTGTAAAGGAGTATGGAAGTGGATAAAATCAACGCAGCTACTCTTGATATTAAAGAAAAGGTTGTTGCCATCAACCGTGTATCTAAGACGGTTAAGGGTGGTAGAATTTTCAAGTTCTCCGCACTGGTCGTGGTCGGTGACGGCAACGGCAGTGTAGGCTACGGTCTCGGCAAGGCGTCCGAGGTTCCGGAGGCTATCCGCAAAGGCATGGAGGATGCTAAAAAGAACATGACTAAAATCTCCATGAGGGGTTCAACCATTCCTCACGAGACGGTCGGTGTGTTCGGTGCGGGACGTGTTATGCTCCGCCCGGCGGCTCCCGGTACCGGTGTTATCGCCGGCGGCCCGGTTCGTGCTGTCCTCGAGGTATCCGGTATCAAGGATATCAGAACAAAATGTATTCGTTCAAACAATCCCTGCAACGTTGTTGCGGCAACGGTTAACGGCCTGCGCTCACTGCGTGATCTCAAACAGGTCGCCGAGAACCGTGGCAAGACTCCGGCAGAGATTATCGGTTAGGAAAGGAAGTGTAATAGATGGCTGAGAAAAAAACAACCGCGAAGAAGTCCAAGGCTTCAACCGTCACCATCAAGCTCGTCCGCTCGCTGGCCGGTTGCAAAAAGGACCAGATTGCGACAGCTCGTTCGCTAAAGCTCAATAAGGTAGGGGCGGTCACCGTTCAACCTGACAATGAGGCGACCAAAGGTAAGATTGTGAAGATTTCACACCTTGTCAGCGTCACTCAATAAAAAAAGGAGGATAACCTGTGCAACTGCATGAACTAAAACCTGCCGACGGCGCAGTAAAGTCCGTTAAGCGTAAAGGTCGCGGCAACGCGTCCGGTAACGGCAAGACTGCAGGCTACGGTCACAAAGGTCAAAAGGCACGTAGTGGATCTAAAAAAGCGGGCTTTGAGGGTGGTCAGCTCTCACTGCAACGCAGACTTCCCAAGATTGGATTTAACAACATATTCAGAAAAGAGTATGAGATTGTCAGCCTCACAGGGCTTGACAGATTTGAGGACGGCGCGGTCATCGACCGTGAGGCACTCGTTGCCGCCAACCTCATCAAAAATACTCGCAAGGCTGTAAAGGTGCTCGGCAGCGGTGAGATCAACAAAAAGCTCACCGTCAAGCTGGACGCATTCACCGCATCCGCTAAGGAAAAGATTGAAAAGGCCGGAGGAAAGGCTGAGGTGGTCTAAGTGCTGACTACACTCAAACAGGCGTGGAAGATAGAGGATCTGCGTAAGAAGATGCTCTATACCCTGCTGATATTAATTATTTTTAGGGTCGGTGTCGCAATACCGGTTCCATTTTTGGATCCGGGTGC
Source organism: uncultured Oscillospiraceae bacterium (assembly GCA_964371365.1). GTDB lineage: Bacteria > Bacillota > Clostridia > Oscillospirales > Ruminococcaceae > CAYJBH01. Next base: position 54,369 of record CAYJMO010000003.1, on the reverse strand, counting down.
GCTCAGCTCGCTGGTCAACCAGACCGGAAGTATGCTCGGCTACTTCGACATGCTCACCGGTGGTGCGTTCTCTCAGGCGACGCTCTTTGCACTGTCGGTAACGCCCTATATCAATGCCTCCATTATAATGAATCTTTTGACCATAGCTATTCCGGCGCTGGAAAGGCTGTCAAAAGAGGGAGATTCCGGTCGCAAGAAGATACAAAAGATTACACGTATTGCCGGTGCGGGGCTCGCCTTTGTACTTGCAATCATGTACTACTTTTTACTTCGTTCTCAGAACGCTCTGATCTATACCGAAGGATTTTCCGGTATATTCACCGCTGTGGTCATCGTGTTTGCATTCACCGCCGGTGCGGTGCTCATCATGTGGCTGGGCGAGCAGATTGATCGCAAAGGTATCGGCAACGGCATCTCGGTGCTCATCTTCGCCGGTATTGTGTCCGGTGCACCGAGCATCATCAGCACCGTCGCAACCGAGTTAGAGCTCGCGGCGAGCGGTCAACCGGAAAAATATATCTTCCTGCCCATCATCGGCATACTTGCCCTCGCGGCGGTCGCATTTGTTGTGATACTCGCGGCGGCGGAGCGTAGGATACCGGTTCAGTACGCAAAACGTGTTGTCGGTCGCAAGATGTTTGGTGGTCAGTCCACCTTTATCCCGATCAAACTCAACATGAGCGGCGTTATGCCCATCATCTTCGCATCCTCGATAGTGTCGCTGCCCGGCACACTGTCTGCACTTTTCAATCCCGACCCTGAGAGCTTTATCGGCGGACTGCTATCCACCTTTAACTACAACGGTTTTGCATATGCCGCCATCTATCTTGTGCTTATTATTGCATTCAACTACTTCTATGTCTCGATGCAGTATAACCCAATCGAGATTGCGAACAACCTGCGCAAGAACAACGGCACAATACCGGGCATACGTCCCGGCAAGCCGACCTCCGACTTCATCGTCAAGGTGTTATCCAAGATTACCTTTATCGGGGCGCTATTCCTCGCGACCGTTGCGGTAGGACCTATTCTCTTAGGCAACCTCACCGGCATCAACCTGCAACTGGGCGGTACTTCACTGCTTATCGTTGTCGGTGTTGCACTTGACACGGTGCGTCAGATAGAGAGTTATCTCACCATGAGACACCACAAAGGCTTTTTGGAATAACGGCATAATTAAGGATAATTCATGAACTTAATTTTTTTAGGAGCGCCCGGTGCCGGCAAAGGCACCGCGGCAGAGGGGATTGCCGAGCGGCACACCCTCGCCACCATCAGCACCGGTGCTATACTGCGTGAGGCAATAAAGCAGGGCACCGAGATGGGGCAAAAGGCAAAGGCACTCATCGACGCCGGCAAGCTGGTCGCGGACGAGGTTGTAATCGGCATCGTCAAGGAGCGCATAACCGAGCCGGACTGCGCAAAAGGCTTTATCTTAGACGGCGTGCCGAGGACGCTGGAACAGGCTAAAATGTTGGATGAACTCGGTGTCAACATCGACAAGGTGGTTCAGTTCGATATCGAGCCGGAGGAGATAGTCAAGCGTCTATCCGGTCGCAGAGTTTGCGTTGATTGCGGCAGTACCTTTCATATCAACAATAAACCGAGCACCGAGGATGGTATATGCGATAATTGTAACGGCTCGCTGATAATACGCAAGGATGACGAACCGGCAACGATCAAGGAGCGTCTCAATGTCTATGAAGAGCTGACAAAACCGCTTACCGACTATTATGAGGCGACCGGCAAATTGGTTTGCATAGACGCCACCATGAGTATAGAGGACACCCTCGACATGGTATCTAAGGTTTTGGGGCTACCGGTTTGATTGCTATAAAAAATCAGCGGGAGCTTAAATCTCTCAGCGCGGCATGTGCTATATCCGCCGAGGCACTCAAGGCGGTCGGCAGAGCAATAGAGGTTGGAATAACCACCAAGGAGCTGGACGCCATCGCCAAAAAGGTGATACTATCTCACGGCGCGACCCCGAGCTTTTATGGTTACGGAGGTTTCCCCGGGAACATATGCACCTCGATCAACGACACCGTCATTCATGGTATCCCCTCGAATGAAAAGTTGAAATCGGGCGATATTGTTAGTATAGATGTCGGCGCATACTATGAGGGATTTCATGGCGACAACGCCGCAACCTACCCCGTCGGGGAGGTGAGCGAGCATGCAAAACAGCTTATTAAAGCGACAAAGGAAGCTCTATATAAGGCGATAGAGGCGGCGATACCCGGCAATAGGGTAGGGGACATAAGCAACGCAATCGAGACCCACGTCACGCCGTTTGGATATTTTCCGGTCAAGGACTGGGTGGGACACGGAGTGGGGCGAGAGCTGCACGAGGACCCACAGATACCCTGTTTTGGACCCGCCGGCAGAGGACCGAGATTGGTCGCCGGCATGACCCTCGCAATAGAGCCGATGATTAACATAGGCACAAGACTGACCAAGGTCTTGTCCGACGAATGGACCGTTAAGACACAAGATGCCACGCTTTCGGCCCATTTTGAACACACGGTTGCTATCACAAACGATAGAGCAAAAATCCTAACACTTGGTTGGGAGGAGGAGAGATGATAAAACTCCCCGACACCCACGCGGCACCGGTAGTAGGACAGCTTGTGACATCGCTTGCGGGTAGAGATAAAACAATTCTTTTTGCTGTTCTGAAGGTGGAGGGTGAGTATATATACCTCGCCGACGGACGCAACAGAAAAACCGAAACACCAAAAAAGAAGAAAACAATGCACATCGCCAAAACAAGGTTTGTGATGGAAAAGGAGATTCTATTTTCTAACAACCTGTTGTACAGAGCGATATGCGACACACAAAAAAACAGTAAGGGGGATGAATCTTGTCCAAAGAAGATGTTATAGAAGTTGAGGGTATAGTTGTGGAGGCTATGCCGAATGCGATGTTTTTAGTCGAACTTGAAAACAAACATCGGTTGCTCGCACATATCAGCGGCAAACTGCGCATGAATTTCATACGTATTCTTCCGGGTGACAAGGTCACCGTAGAGATGTCACCCTATGATCTTACTAAAGGGCGCATTACATGGCGTTCTAAATAAGCAAAGCAGAAAGGATAAATACATCATGAAGGTTAAACCGTCTGTAAAACCTATTTGCGAAAAATGCAAAATCATTAAGCGCAAGGGCAGAGTCATGGTTATCTGCCAGAACAAAAAACACAAACAAAGACAGGGTTAAGTTATTAAGGAAAGGAAAAAAATATGGCACGTATCGCTGGTGTAGACCTGCCTAAAGAAAAGCGAGTGGAGGCCGGACTGACCTATATTTTCGGTATAGGGTTCCAAAAGTCCAGGGAAATTCTGAGCATGACCGGTGTCAACCCCGACACCCGTGTTAAAGATTTGACCGACGAAGAGGTCGCAAAGCTCCGTGACGCTATCGATAAGATAGCACAGGTGGAGGGTGATCTTCGCCGTGAGGTAGCACTCAACATAAAACGTCTTGTTGAAATTGGCTGTTATAGGGGTGTTCGCCACCGCAAAGGTTTGCCGGTACGCGGACAGCGTAGCAAGACAAACGCAAGAACTCGCAAGGGTCCCAAACGCACAGTAGCCAACAAGAAGAAGTAAGGGAGGAATTTACATGGCAACCAAAGGCGCCAAAAAATCAGGTGCGGTCAAAAGACGTCGCGAGCGCAAGAATATCGAGCGCGGTGTGGCACATATCCAATGCACCTTTAATAACACCATTGTAACCATCACCGATGTGCAGGGCAATGCAATCTCTTGGTCCTCTACCGGCGGTCTTGGCTTTAAGGGTTCTCGTAAAAGCACTCCTTATGCCGCCCAGATGGCAGCAGAGACTGCCGCAAAGGCAGCGATGGAGCACGGCATGCGCAGTGTTGAAGTCTACATTAAGGGTCCCGGCTCCGGTCGTGACGCCGCTATAAGAGCACTCAACACAGCCGGTCTTGACGTGACCTCCTTTAAGGATGTCACCCCTGTACCGCACAACGGATGCCGCCCGCCCAAGCGCCGCAGAATATAAGGAGGATAGATAGATGGCAAGAAATATGCAGCCGATTGCAAAACGTTGCAAAGCGCTCGGTATATCTCCGGCGGTTATGGGCTATAACAAAAAGACAACCAACCGTAATCCCGGTGGCTCTCAGATGCGCAAGAAAAAGTCAGAGTATGCTCTGCAACTCACCGAAAAGCAGAAGGTCAAATTTGTTTACGGTGTATTAGAAAAACAGTTCCGCATGTACTACGAAAAGGCTACCCGTATGCACGGAAAACCGGGTGAGAACCTTTTAAGCCTTGTTGAGCGTCGTCTTGACAACGTCGTCTACCGTTTAGGTTTTGCGATGACACGCCGTGATGCACGTCAGGTCACCTCTCACGGTCATATCAAGGTCAACGGTGCTAAGGTAGATATCCCCTCCTACATTGTAAAGCAGGGTGATGTTATCGAGGTCTGTGACAAAAGTCGCTCCTCCGAGAAGTTCAAAAGACTTACCGGCGAGGATGCTGTTATCGTGACCGTTCCGAAGTGGCTATCACGTGACAAGAGCATGTTGCAGGGTACTATAACCGCGCTTCCCGAGCGTGACGATATCGACTTCCCGGTTGAAGAACACCTCATAGTCGAGCTATATTCTAAATAATAGAATAGCAATTGGTATATATAAATTAATATGGAGGGTTCTTATTAATGGATATGGAAAGACCCAAATCAAAAGAAGAGATGGAAAACAGTCAATACAACATCAATATCGACCAACCTCAGATAGAGTTGATAGACATGTCGGAGGACGGCAGGTTTGGCAAATTTGTGGTGGAGCCGTTGGAGCGTGGATTTGGCACGACCCTCGGCAACAGTATGCGCCGTATACTGCTCTCGTCCCTTCCGGGCGTTGCTGTCACCGCGGTGCGCATTGACAGCGTACTGCACGAGTTTTCCACCGTTGAGGGTGTTAAGGAAGATGTGACCGAGATTGTTCTCAATCTTAAGGGTGTCGCGGCAAAGTTAGTGCCGGAATGTGAGTGCCCCAAAACGGTTCATGTCAAGGCGATAGGTCCTATCGACCTCACCGCCGGTATGATCGGGCTAAATCCGGACGATCCGAGTGCACCGGCCGATCCCGAGATTGAAATTTTAAACCCCGATTTTCACATAGCACACGTAGCACAGGGCGGTGTCTTAGAGATGCAACTGACCTTTGGTCGCGGCAGGGGATATGTGCCGGCAGAGCGCAACAAAAAGGTTGCGGAGCAGGCAGGGCTCACCGCAATACCGGTGGACAGTATCTACACGCCGGTGCTCTGTGTCAACTATCAGGTGGAGAACACCCGTGTTGGGCAGATAACCGACTTTGACAAGTTGACCTTAGATGTCGAGACGGACGGCACTATAGATGCTACCATGGCGGTCAGCCTCGCTGCAAAGGTAATGTGTGAACACCTTAACCTGTTTGTCTCCCTTTCGGAAGAGGCGATGAACGTCGAGATTATGGTGGAAAAAGAGGACGGCGGCAAGGAGAAAATTTTAGAGATGACCATCGAGGAGATGGATCTGTCCGTACGTAGCTTTAACTGCTTAAAACGTGCCGGAATTAATACCGTCGACGACCTTATCAACAAGTCGGAAGACGAGATGATGAAGGTGCGCAACCTCGGACGAAAGAGCTTGGAAGAGGTTATTGCAAAGTTAGAGTCGCTGGGTTTCACGCTGACAAAGGACGACGAATAAAGTTTAGAAAATGGAAAGGAAAATACAATGCCGGGAACAAGAAAATTAGGCAGGACGACCGACCAAAGGCGCGCCATGATGCGTGCAATGGTGACATTTCTGCTTGAAAAAGGTCGTATCGAGACCACGGTGACCAGGGCTAAAGAGGTTCGCATCAACGCTGAAAAGATGATAACACTCGGAAAAGCCGGTGACCTTCACGCAAAACGTCAGGCTATGGGATATATCACAAAAGAGGATGTAACCAAAAAGCTTTTTGATGTTATCGCACCGAGCTATGCCGAGCGAAACGGCGGATACACACGTATCACCCGCCTCGGCCCGCGCAAAGGCGACGCCGCCGAGATGGTGGTATTAGAGCTGGTATAGGCTACTTCATTAAAATAATACTAATCAAAGCCCTCTACAGATTACACTGTAGAGGGCTTTGATTATAGATTTATGTCGTCACATACTCACTCGTGACCTCATACGTCTTGCCCACCGCAAAGGTTGGGATGCCGTTATTAATGATGGAGCGATAGATAAATTTAAAGGGTCTTACCTCACCGTTTGGATCGATAAGTCTTATTTCAAACGGCTCTTCTATTCCGTCACTCATCGCCTTGACAAAGTGCTCAAATTTTTCCATGTCATCCTTAAAAATTAAATTTGCAGTCATGCGATCATCGGGGAAAGATTGGCGACCCTGTGGCAGGTTCATACGTTTGCCACCCTCGCCGAAAAATTGCATGGTAGACTCGTTAATGTCATAGCAGTAGAACCACTCATCCGACAGTCCCGTTACAAGATTAAACAACATTTTGTCGGTGATGCGGTTATAGAAAAATCCTCCCGACTCGGTAAAGTCATCCTTCTCAAAATCGGCGAGTTGGGCGCGCATGTCGTTGAGGACACCGATATACATCTCTTCACCGTCGTTATTGAGCAGGTGAAGTTTGCTGATGATTATCTCACAGGGAATATCCTCCCCCTTGATGTTGCAGTGTAACCAGTAAAATCTACCATAGCCAGTCTCGATCGCCTTGCCGATCTCCGCTAGCGCCGCAGTCGACGATTCTCTGCCGTCCGGTTGAAATTGTGGAGAGAGTTGGAAGAACTTTTCTGCATATTCCTCTTTAGATTGAAGCATAAACATCTCAAGTGTCATGGGATTGCATCGCAGAGCGGTGAAGCTTTGATTGAACAGTGTGATTGGCATCTTGATGGAGTTGAGAATATTTAGAACCATCTCAAACTTCGGATTGTCGGAATTATCGGTTTCCCGATTGGAAATATGGCGTGATTGGACTGAAGCAGAGCCAAAGATTGCAGGGTCGGAATAGGTCTGTTCAAATGTCGATATAGACATCGGTTTTGCATAAAAATAACCCTGTACCGCATCACAGCCTACAAATTTTAATAATTCCAGCTGTTGTTGCTCCTCGACCCCCTCCGCAACTACGAACATGTTGAGGCTCTGTGCTAACCTGATAATTCCGTCCACAATAAGGTCGCCGCGAACAATATCTTTTTTGTTGCGAAAGAAGCTTTTGTCGATCTTTAATGTGTCGACCTTTAGATTTTTCAGCATCCCGAGCGAGGAAAAACCGGAACCGAAGTCATCTATGGACACCTTGAAACCGTGCTCTCGAAGATCAGAGAAAAGCTGTTCTAAAATGTCTTCATTCTCTATCATGGTGCTCTCGGTTAACTCTATCTCGATATGCTCATGAGATATACCGTAGCTGTCGACTATCTCGGAGATTTCGTTGACAAAGTTAGGATTAGCAAGGTTGAGGCGCGAGCAGTTGACCGAGATAGGCACAACCTGCCGACCGATCTCAATCCATCTTTTAATTGTTTCACAGACACATTTTAGGATATGTCGATCGAGTTCGACAATAAATCCGTTGCTCTCGAAAAGTGGGATAAATCGGTCGGGGAAGATCATGCTCCCGTCCGGCTTTATCCAACGCACTAAAGCCTCTGCGCCTACAATCGTGTCGTTTGTAATATTAAATTTCGGCTGTAAAAAGGCCGTCAGTTCACCGTCTGTAACTGCACAACGCATTCTATTGGTTATCTCGGCATCCTCGAGCAGACGCACCTTAAAGCTGTCGTTGTAGTCAAAAATAATATAATTTTTTTGCGATTTTGCCATGCGGTGGGCAAGTACGGCGTTATTCACGATGCTATCGACATCCGTTTCACCGAGTTCAATATGATATCTGCCATATTTAAATTCGATCTTGTAGTTATCGAGCTCCGGAATAAATTTGTTGTAGTAGCTTTCATATATATGGGTGCGAGTCTCCATGTCGTCCAAAAATCCGTTTCCGGAAAAGAGCATAAACTCGTCAGCGCCGGTTCGCGCAATGAACAGTGTCGGTTCCGACACAGTATCACGAATGTCTTTGAACGCCTTTAAAACCTTGTTGCCCACCTCGTAGCTAAACAGTTCATTTATAGCCTTAAAGTTTTCCACGTCAATCTTGAGGATGGCATATTTCTTGTCCTTGTTTTTCTTTAATACCTCCGACATATGCAGCTTTAAACCGGCAAGGTTTGGCAGATCGGTAAGAAAATCGGTGTATGTACTCCTTTTAATGGCCTCTAATGTACGGTTTTTTTGATACCAGGAGTAGGCGGTAAGAATGATTAACAATCCTACGACCGAGACACTCAAACGAATGACCCAGGATACATTATTATATATATCCTCATAGCCCTCCAAAGTTACTGCATTGAATTGTTCATATATTGCGAAGTTATAAAATGCAATAATGACAATAAAAATAACAGCACTCAGCGAAAAGAGTATGAGTGGTAATCGGCTGTACTTCAAAATATACTCCCTTATACAAGAGGTTTATGTACCAACTAAATAGTATCATTTTTAGAGACTAAAATCAAGTTGATATATGAAAATTGTCGTTAAAAGTAACAAAAACATACATTCATACAATTATTTTGTTATGATTTATGCATATGCGGTCATATTTGTTGCATAAATATAGATTATGTGTTATAATTCATGTTATCTGACTTTACGAGGATCTTTTTAAATGGCAAAAAAGGTATACAAGAGATATAAATACTCCAAATCCCAGATCGCACGCAACCGCACCATTTTTTTGCTCTGTATGATTACGGTGGTCGGACTGTCGATATGGGGGATAGGCACGCTTGTGGGCGGCGTTGAGCAACCGCTCGCCGCCGATGTTGGAGTATCCGAGAATGACGAGAGTAACACCGACACTTCCGATAGCACGCAGGATGTCGATGCGGTCGATACAAGCGACAGCTCGCAGAGTTCGGACTCTTCCGATTTAGCTGGTGATAGCACGCTCAGCACCGATGTCAGCGATAGCGAAACGGACGAGAGCGAGTCCGGGTCAGAGGGAGAGGAGACGGTGGATATGACCTACCCCGGCGATGAGCCACCCATGCTGGTCAACAAACAAAACTACATACCGGAGGGTTTTGAGCCGAGCCTTTCCGGCATCGGAGACTATCAGTTTGCCACCCAAGGCATGCAGGCGTTGAAGGACATGATGAACGCCGCCGCGTTGGAGGGGATAAACCTTTGGATAGTCTCGGCATACCGCACCAACGAGCGACAGACGAACAACTATAATGCACGTGTCGACAGCTATCTCGCCGAGGGCAAAACCGAGGAGGAGGCAAAGGAGCTCACCGAGCAGTTTATTGCACCACCCGGCACCAGCGAGCACACCATAGGGCTTGCGGTGGACTTCAACAGCCTATATCAAAGTTTTGAGGACACACCGGAATTTGAATGGCTGTATGAGAACTGTGCAACCTTTGGTTTTATCCTGCGTTACCCAAAAGACAAGGTGGCGGTGACCGGCTTTTCTTATGAACCATGGCATTATCGTTTTGTCGGCACAAATCATTCCCATGAAATTATGGAAAATGGCTATGCCCTCGAAGAATATCTAAGCGCGAATTATTGATTTTTCACAACAATGCCACAATGCGAAAAATTGTAAAAAAACAGTAGATTTATTTTTATTTTTGTTGTATAATGGTATTAGAATTATACTCGGGAAAAAATAATGCGGTTTGGATATACTATAAAAAAAATTGGCATCAAGGCTTGCAGTGTTCTACTGTTCGTCTTGATGTTGTCTCTTGTGATGATAATTCCGGCAAGCGGAGTCGACTCGGCCGGTGAGGTTAAGTTTGTGGATATGAGCACCCCGGACAGCTCGCTCGCCGCAATAGTTGAGGGCAACTCCATCGACCTCGAGGTTAAACTTAACGGCGACTTCCAACCGGCTGACCCTCCTTTTGCCACCGTCGAGGGCGGTGTGGCTGTTAAGGACAATATAATCCTCTATCAAACCGGCGGCAGTAACGGTCGGTACGAGATGACGGCCGGTTTTGGCGCCGCCACCGACGGTCAGGCGAGCACCTACACACCTTTGGACGTTGCTTCCTCCGCAGTATACACCATCAATCCGCAGATAATTGCGCTCCTCACCGAGGGTGATGTGACGGAACAGGCAAGCGGTGCGGTGTACAGCAACACCGTTGAAAGCGTCAACCCTCTCGGTATCACGGTCAGTAGTACCATCTCGCTCAACGTGACCGGCGCCGAGACCGATGTCAATTCCCCCACATTTGCAATAGTTGACGCAACAGGTGATTTTTTACCCTACAAGGACGGCACCGTTGCGCTCGCCAACTTTGAGGATAGGACACTTGAACTTAGGATAACCGCCGACGGCAGACAGCCTCTGGAGTTCACCTTTAGAACCTCCCAACGATTAGAGACGGACGATGACACCGGTGAGGTTACCGGAATTGTTGTCGGCTCGACATTTAACATCAACTTTGCACCGCCGGTCATCAATGGCGTTGTGCTTACCGTCGTCTCGCCACAACAGGTGGTCAACGAGGTCGCGGCGAGCATCGGCAACAATCCCACCTCACCGAATGCCACCGATACAAGCGGTCTGCCGTTCATCGACCTCAATGGTGAGGACACACTCAGCCACATCTCGGAGAATAGTTTTTCCCTGCTCAAGGCGGTGGAAAAATATAACGTGCCGACCGATAACCTTGCCACCGCGATTAGAATAGATTGGGCGTGGCAACCGGTCAACGTAGCCGCCGACGGCACCGAGACACCGGTCGCCGCAGGTGATCCGCTTTTTGATGTCGTGCGTATCTCGGACGGTCGTGACAACGCACTCAACGCCAACATCGTGCCCAAGGTGGACGACGTCGTCGGATATATGCAGTACACCGTGGATTACAACATACCGGATAGATACTACCCCTCCGGCACTCCCGAGGCCTCTAAGGTCGACATGGTTACCGCCACCGGTCAGGTGCGAGTGACGATACGTGGCACCGGCGTGCCCCCCGAGATAGGGGATATTACCACCCGTCAAGGTGGAGCAAACGACAGCGGTTATACCGAGGCGACCCATGCCGAAATACCTGACCAGTACGATGTTTTTCAGGGTGATAGACCCCTTTACAGCAAACTGCCTATAGCTCCGTACTATGTGAGTGCGGTGGTGGAATTTGGTGCGAAAAACTCGGCGGCGGACTATGCCGTCATCGAGGCGAGCAGTACCACCGGCACGCCGAACGCGTTTGAGATCAACATCAACGGTGCCGGTCTACCCTACAATTTAGGTGATAGAATCGAGAACCCGTCGCCGGATGGCGAGGGGACGTTCCTCGTGTCATTTACCGCGAAACAGGCAGGTTCCGCCACCTATACCATAAAATTCTATCAGGACGGCGAGTTGATGTCCACCCAGATTTCAACCGGTCGAATGAATACACTGGACACCACCCCGAGCGACGACAGCTCCTTTTTGTCCTTTGAGGTCAACTCCGATCAGTTAACCGGAGATTTTGAGGGCTATCCCTTGTTAGTCACCCCGGTGGCAAATACCGAGGTGACCCTCACCGTTCCGCACAAGGTGGAGGCGATAATGTTCAAGGCGCTGGTGAACGATACCAACGCCGACCGCTCCATCAAGATGGAGTTATACGTGGGCGGCACGCTTGTCCCTGCGGGGAGCACAGACCCTCCTCACCCCGGAATTGACAAAATAGATCACGGTTCCTGGTCGAAGCCGATAAATATACTTGATGCCACGGAAGATGAGTATGTTTTCTATTTCACAATCACGGCGGAGGACAAATCCTCCACAATCTATCCGGTTCGGGTGATAAGGGAGCGCGCGAGCACCGATGCCACCATGAAAACCCTTTCCGCGTATGAAAGTGACCTTGAAACCGCGGAGAATCTCCTGCCGGACTTTGACCCCACTGTGTTTGATTACAGCATTTCCGTTCCCTACCGTCGGGACGAGATATATCTTGAGTACGAAAAAAATTGGCCGGGTGCAACTCTGGATGTCGTTCCGTCCCCTGATTTTATCGCCGGTATCTTCGCCGGAAGAGAGGTTTTTAAGCTAAAATACGATGATAGTGTCTCGCCGATTGACAACGTGACCACCATCACGTTCAAGGTTACCGCCGAGGATTTATCGGTGAAAACCTACACACTCAACGTGACCCGTCTTGCGCCGAGCACCGACGCGAGCGTCACCGACTTTTTCTTCACCAACCAGTCGGGCGAAAAGATAGATTTTGACGACGGTCAACAGTTTGTTGAAGCCGACACGAAATACTACATAACAATACCCTACTCCACCGAGAGCCTAAAGCTCAACATCACCCCGAACGATGAGTTTGCATCGGCGGTGAATGTCTCGGTGCCGCTGCTCACCGGCGCTAATGACATCTACTCCGAAAAGGTGGAAGAGGGCGAGGATCTGCCGATAATCGACATCGGTAAGTTCGAGGTTGCGGACGTGGGCGAGGATCCGATATCGCTCATGGTCTATGTCACCGCCGAGGACACCGATTTCACCACCAGCCCCCCCTATGAGGTTGTGGTCAATCGACTTCCTCCGAACACCAACACCAACTTAGCGTCGATGGATATCACCGACATTCAAAACACAACGATACCGAGCTTTATCTTCAACCAAGCGCTGACCGTGTATGACGACCTCAACGTCGACTATCTGGTCGAGACGGTGATAGTCTCGCCGGTGGCGGCGTCGGAGCTCTCCACCGTAACCATCGACGGCGTGGAGCTGACCGAGCATAAGACGTCGGTCACATATGATCTGGAGCCGGTCACCCCCAAAACGGTGGTGGTCAAGGTTACCGCCGAGAGTGGTGACGAGCAGGATTATCTGTTACACCTCTACCGCCTGCCGCCCGACACCGACGCGCGGCTTGCCTCCCTCGACGTGCAGGGGATTGAAAAACTCACCCCGAACTTTATCCCGTCCACCACGCTATACAGCGGCATGATGACAGACAATGTCAACGAGATTGTCATAACCGCCACGCCGGTCAGCGAGTACGCCACCATGAGGATAAACGGCGACGGCGCAAACTCCGGTGAGGCAACATCTCCCATATCTATGTTGTATGAAGAGCAGACGGTGGAGATTGTGGTGACAGCGCAGGATGGCAGAACCAAGATGAGCTACATCATCAACATATCAAACCCCAATCTGTTACCCACAAGTGACGATGCTACCCTCAAATTCTTAGATGTGCAGTCCGGTGTTATGGAGCCGGAGTTTATACCAAATCTCGACACCTACACCGCCTCGGTGCTACCCGATGTGTCCTATGTCAACGTCATACCGGTGCCAAACGACCCACGCGCCACCATGGAGGTTAAGCAGGGCTCAAAACTATTAGACGAGAGAGACGGCGGTTATGTATCCTCGCTTCAGGACGGAGAGAACGAGTTCACCGTTATGGTCACCTCGTCGGACGACACCAACACGATGGAGTACTCGGTAAGCGTCTATCGCAACGATGAGGAAAACGCCGGCAGTCTGCGCCCCATCACGGCAGAGGATGTCAACTTTGAGGGAGAAAGCCCGATAGTGGTGGATATTCGCAGCTATCCTGTCGTATCCTCCGACGTTTTTGAGGCGATGGAGGAATACCCCGATAAGACCATAATTTTCCAGGGACATGACTATTCCTTTAGCTTTGATGGCGCAGATCTTACCAAGAATTTGCCCTATGCCGAGTATTACGACTTTAGCGTCAGCTTTTCACCACCCGAGAAAAACGAGATTAACGCGCTCATGGCCTCGCTCGGCAACCTCAGCGACCCGGGATATCCGGTTTATATCTACTTCTCGCAACACACGACACTGCCGGCGACGGCGACCTTCACCCTTTCACTTGGCACCGCCTACGGCAACCGCAATCTCTTCTGGCATTACTACAACACCGAAGGAGATAGCGAGCGTATCGACTACTACGGATATTTCCCGACCAACTCACGCGGCACATTTACCGTCCCGATGGATCATTTTTCCACCTACATCGTCTACAACAGGGTGATAACCGGAAGTGAAAATAAGGCGGATAGGTTCGGGACCGATGCACTTTCCACCGCGGCAGGCGACAAGGTCAACCCCAACACCAAGGAGACGGAATAAACCATGCGCAAACTGTTGCTTTTTGTAGCGTTATTTGTTATAATAGCTATTATAGGGGTCGGAGTGTACCTTTATCTCAACATGGAGGGGGAGAGCCCGACAGGGGAGAGCGGCACACAAAACGGCACCGGCACGGTGGAGTTCGCGGACATAAAACCACCCGAGACATTCCCAGACATGTTAGACGCAATCGACTTCTTTGAAAATGTCAACAGTGACACCATCGCGTGGTTGAACGTTCCCGGCACCGATATCAGCGGTCCGGTCATGCAGACGGTCAACAACTCCTATTATCTCAGACTAAACGAGACACAGCAGTACGATGTCTATGGATGCTACTTTGCGGACTATGAATGCTCCACCGGCAATCGTGACGAGATTTCCGACAACACCATCATCTACGGTCACAGTGAACTCAATGCCGATCCGGACGGGATGAGATTTTCCCAACTGTTTCGCTATGTCGATCCGGAGTTTGCAAAGCTTAATCCGGTTGTTCATTACTCGACACTGCGGGAATATATGACCTTTGAGATTTTCAGTGTATTTTACACCGACAGCGACGAGTTCTATTATATAGCGGTGGACAGCGAGCCGGAGATCTTCGGCGGAATCATCGACACGGCACTAACCTTGAGTATACACGACTACGGGATTACCCCTACCTCTGACGATAGAATAATTACCCTTTCCACCTGCAACGCCGAGGGCGGCGCTAATACAACCGGTCGATTTGTAGTGATGGCACGGCTCATCGCGGCAGATGACGAGGTGCCACAGGTGGCAAACATAGCATAGCTTAACCCGAACGAAAGGATGAAAACATGGCTTTAATGTTTAACAACGCGAGCCACAAGTTGCAACAGGCGGCATTAGACGCCCTGTGGACAAAGCAGAAGGTTATCTCTGACAACATCGCCAACTATGAGACACCGGACTACAAGGCAAAGACGGTGAATTTTGAGCAGACACTCGGCGAGTTTATAAAAAACGACGGCAACAACGAGACCATCACGGCAACCATCCAAATCGACGAACGGGACAATGACACCATCCGCATGGACGGCAACAATGTCGACATGGAGCAGGAGCAGTTGGAACTGTGGAAAACGTATGCCCAATACAACTACCTCACCGATAAGATAAGTGGCGACTTTAAAAACCTACGCTACGTAATAAATCAACTCGGCAAATAATAAAGACAAGGCTGTTTCATTAATCATTCAGCATTAGTCCTTCGCCATCAAATATTAGCATTTAGTCTAAAAAAGGAGAGTATCCATGTCTTTTCTATCATCTTTAAACATCGCCGGCAGTGCCCTCACCGCGGAGCGCCTGCGCATGGATATAATCACCCAGAACATCACCAACGCCAACACCACAAGAACAGAGGACGGCGGACCCTATCAGCGTCAACAGGTGGTGTTTCAAGAGCGTGGCATGACCTTTGATGAGATACTCGGCGACAAGACAAACGGCATCTCCACCAACAACGGCGGCGGTGTAATCGTCACCGACATAGTCAAGAACGAGAATGATTTTATTCCGGTTTATGATCCTACCCACCCCGACGCGGACGATGAGGGCTATGTCCTCATGCCGAATGTCAATGTCGCGGAGGAGCAGATAGATTTGATGGCGGCGACCAGAGCATATGAGGCAAATATTACCGCCCTCAACATAATAAAAAACATGACCATGTTAGGATTGCAGATAGGTCAATAGGTTAAAATATAGGGAACACTCGTGATTGTTCCAAAACATAGAAAGGAGAGACCATGTCGGAACTGTTTATAACCCCCATGATGCGTATGCCCTCTATCGAGGAGACAAAGGAGATTAACGCTGTCGAGGCAACAGGCGAGGGTGGCTCGTCCGTGCCGTTTGCCGATGTTTTTGGCAGTATCATAGAGCAACAGCAGCAGGCACAGGCAATCTCACAGCAGGACGCCGTCGACCTTGCCTTTGGCGACATTGACGACCTGCATAATCTCAGCATCAATTCCGAGCGCTCGGCGGCGGCAATAGAGCTTACCGTTCAGATGGCGACAAGGGCTCTTGCGGCATATAATGAAATAATAAGGATGCAGATATAGCATACAGCACCTAATAAAAGGAATGACTAATTAAATGCAGGAACGTGTAAAGAAAGTATACAGTGACTCACTCGAGTACTGGAATAATATCCCGAAAAAACGGCAACGCTATGTAATCGGCATTGCCGCCGGTGTCGTACTGCTCGCTATTGTTTTAGCGGTGGTGCTCAACACTGTCGGGAGTGGGTATGTAGTGCTGTATCCCGGCATGAGCCAGACGGAATCGACCGAGCTGTTATCAGAGCTCGGCATACGTAACGTACCAAACCGCGTCACCGAGGACGGTGAGGTAATGGTTCCGCGCACCGTCAGGGAAGATTTGCTGGTGGAGCTTGCAATACTCGGCTTCCCGAAGTCGACGCTCACCTATGATATTTTCTCCAGTGCGACCGGCTTTACCACCACCGAATTTGAGCGACAACAGTATCTTTTGTTCCAAACGCAGGAGCGTGCCCAGTCTACCCTTATAAGGATTGACAACGTCTCCGATGCGATAGTCACCTACAGTGTTCCATCCACCGACGACTATGTGTGGGAGGATGACTCTCAAAAGAGTACCGCGAGCGTCCTTTTGACATTCAGCAACAACGGTGCAGTTTCCACCGAGATGGTCAGCGGCATTAAAAACCTTGTAGCGTCTGCCGTGCCGAACCTCAACCCCATCGACGTGCATGTCGTTGACGCCGCCACCGGTATCGAGCTCGATTCCGGCGACGAGAGTCTTAATTCCGTCGAGTATGAACTTAAACGCATGGGTCTTGAGGCAGAGGTGGAAAAGGACATATCCGACAAGATTCTCAATGTCCTAACTCTGGGATACAATCCGGAGGATATAAGGATTTCCACCACCGTCACCCTCGATTATGACAAGATGATAACCGAGAGTATGGAGTATATCGGCAACGAGGATAACGAGGGTGTGCTCACCAGTGAGCAGTATAGCGCAATCGGCGGTGGAGATATAGAGTCCGGCGGAGTGGTCGGAGAGGAAGAAAATACCGATGTGCCCATCTATGTTACCGATGAAAACGGCGATATGGTTTTGGTGGACTATACAAGACAAAATGAATATCTTGTCAGCTATGTTAAACAGCAGGTGGAAAAGGACGAGGCGAGCATCGAGGATACGACCGTGTCCATTGCAATCCGTGACAACGAGTTGACCGACCAAAAGCGTGCACAGATTATCGAGAGTGCCGCCACCGCCGGCAACGTGAGCCGAGATCGCATATCCATCATGGCATTTGAAGCGGAGATACTTGAGGAGGAGCCGACCGGTGTCGAGGCCCTGCTTGCAAATCCGCTGTTGCTCGCCATTATAGTTGGTGGTGTGCTGTTATTCATAATTATTATCGTCATAATCATGGTTGCCGGCCGTAAAAAACGTGCCGCTGCAATGGCCGAAGAGGAGGCAAAACTCCTGTTTGTGGACGGTGTTCAGTTCAACACTCAGGCGGAGGTCGAGGCATACAAGCAACAGCTTAAGGATGCGACCGAGGCGAGCAAGAACTCCAAAGAGAATGTCATTGTCGAAGAGGTCCGTGAGTTTGCCAAGACCAACCCCGACATCACTGCTCAACTTATCAGAACCTGGCTACACGGTGAGGAAACCCCGAGCGAATAAAGGGCGACTTAAAAAAACAGCCCCGAATATCTAAAAGTTGCCCAGAACATGAAAGGAAAGACTATGCCCTCCATTGAAACTATGACAACTCCGGCAAAAGCAGCGGCGGTTATGGTCGCGCTGGGTGCCGACACGGCGTCTCAGGTGTATAAACATCTAAAAGAGGAGGATGTCGAAATACTCTCGCTTGAGGTATCCAAACTTGAAAAGATGAAGAGCGAGGACATGAGTGAGATTATCAGCGACTTTTATGGTCTGTGTCTTACCCAAAAGGTCATATCGGAAGGCGGTCTTGGGTACGCCAGAGATATTCTTGAAAAGGCATTCGGCTCGCAACAAGCCTATTCCTATATAGAGCGCATCACCAAATCGCTTAAACGCAAGGCTTTCGAGTTTGTCAGAAAATCGGACAGCAAGACGCTGTTCAACATCATACAGAATGAGCATCCCCAGACCATCGCGTTGGTCTTGTCCTACGCAAAGCCGGAGCAGGCATCCGATATCATCAGCGAACTGCCTAAAGAAAAACGCGTCGAGGTGGTGGAACGTATCGCACGTCTTGAGCGGGCGTCGCCGGAGTATATCAACCTTGTCGAGCAGATGATGGAGAAGAAGTTCGAGAGCATCGAGTCGGTGGATCTCATGGAGGTGGGCGGTATACATTATATTGCCGACATCATGAACACGGTCGACCGCTCCACCGAGAAGTTTATCTTTGACGAACTGACACAAAAAGATCCGGTACTCGCCGACGAGATAAGAAAGCTCATGTTCATGTTCGAGGACATCATCAACATCGACAGCATGTCTATCCAGCGGTTTATCCGCGAGGTGGACACCAAGGATATCGCTATAGCACTCAAAACCGCCACACCGGAGTTGCAGGAGATTTTCTTTGCAAACATGTCCTCCCGTATGAAGGAGTCGGTGCAGAGCGACATAGAGTACCTCACCAACGTTCGAATGAAGGACGTCGAGGAGGCACAACAGCGCATTGTTTCTATCATAAGAAAGTTAGAGGATGCCGGCGAGTTGGTTATCTCCAAGGGTGGCAAGGAGGATATGATTGTCTAACGTCTTTAAGGGGTTTGGCATAAATATATCACAAAATCCCGTCAAGATTGAGATGTCAAACCCTATTTTGATACCGGAAATTGCTCCTGTTCCTGATGCTGAGGAGGAGTTTGAGCAGGTCGCTGTAGTGCAGGATCTGCCCGACCCGAAAGAGCTGGTGGCAGAGGCTACCCGCAAGGCACAGAGTATTATAGAGCAGGCGAATGCCGAGATGCAGGCGCAAAAAGCCGCATTTGACGAGGAACTGAAGGCAACGCTTGAAAGTGAGCGTCAAAGGGCATACGAGCTTGGTCTGCTCGAGGGCGCCGAGAAAAAGGCACAGGACATTGAGGATGCCATAGTCTCCCTTACCGGAGCCGTCGCCGAGATAAAAGAGAACTTCAACGACTTTATCGACGAGCAGAAAAGTGATCTTGTGACGCTGGTTTTAGAGGTCTGTGAAAAAATTCTTGCAAAGCGTATCGAGGCGGACGACCTTGTTATGATGCCGATAATTCAAAAGGCACTGTCCGGCATCAAAATCAAATCTCACTGCGCTATTACCGTGTCGGAGGATGCGAGTGAGCTGGTCACCTTTTTAAAAAGCGAGCTTAAAAAGTCTAAGAACTCCGATTCCGAGATGTTTGACATAGTCGCAAAGGACATGCCGGTGGACTTTTGTGTTTTAGAGGTGGACGACAGCTGTCTTGACATATCCATCTCAACCCAGTTTGAGAACCTTAAAAATTTTTTAAAGCATAGTGAATAGATGGCAACACCGCACATTCCGGCGAGAGGTCGCGGGGGTGTGCGGTGTGATTTGAACTGAAAGGAATGACAGCGATTTGGATATAAACGCATTTGTGAAGCTGCTCGGCAGTAGTGACCTATACTCCAAGCTTGGTCGTATCGAGCGGATAATCGGCACGACGATAGAGGCGGACGGTCCACCCGGCAACATCGGCGACGTCTGTCAGCTGATACTGTCCGACAACGACAGTCCTATCACCGCCGAGGTGGTCGGTTTTAAAGAGAATAAAGTTCTGCTAATGCCGTTTGGCGACATAGAGGGAATCGGCAAGGGAAGTATAGTTAAAAATACCGGTGGTCAGCTCAAGGTCGGTATGGGGGATAGCCTGATAGGGCGCATAGTAGACGCGCTCGGCAACCCCATCGACGGGGGCCCTCCGATTGAGAATGTTGTCTATCGTCCGATAGGCGGTGTGCCGGCTAACCCCATGCAACGCCCTCCTATAACTGATGTCATCGAGATAGGGGTCAAGGCGATTGATGCATTTATGACGGTCGGCAAGGGTCAAAGGATCGGCATTTTCGCCGGCTCCGGTGTTGGAAAAAGTGTGTTGATGGGCATGATTGCAAGGAACGTTGTGGCGGATGTTAACGTCATAGCCTTGGTCGGTGAACGTGGTCGTGAGTTGGTAGAATTTGTAAAACGTGACCTTGGAGAAGAGGGGCTCTCACGCTCGGTGGTGGTGGTGGCAACCTCCGACCAACCGTCCATGATGCGTTCAAAATGCGCCCTCACCGCGACCGCCATCGCGGAATATTTTAAGGATAAAGGCAGTGATGTTCTGCTTATGATGGACAGCTTGACACGTTATGCGATGGCTCAACGCGAGATAGGACTCTCGATTGGGGAGGCTCCGGTTGCGCGCGGATATACCCCCTCGCTCTATACCGTCATGCCAAAGCTTTTAGAGCGGTGTGGCAACTTTGAGACCGGCAGTATCACCGGAATATACACCGTCTTGGTGGAGGGGGACGATGTGAATGAACCCATCTCCGACACGGTGCGTGGAATCATCGACGGGCATATTTTGCTCTCGCGTGAGATTGCGGCACAGAATCAGTATCCGGCAATAGACGTGCTGGGCAGCATCAGTCGACTTATGAACAGTGTCGCGTCACAAGGGCACAAGGATTTAGCCTCCCGTTTTCGCAACATGCTCTCCACCTACAACGCCAACCGCGACCTTGTCATGATAGGCGCATACAAAAGTGGTGCAAACCCTGCGCTCGATAATGCAATAAGGCATATAGAACGCATGACCGACTTTTTAAAACAGGGAATTAATGATAAAATAACCTTTGAGAAGATGCTTGACGAGCTGGAACAGTCGATATCATAAATCATCAATATGTCAAACCAGTTACAGTTTATTGTCTATTTTGTACATTTTTCGCGCCTACGTAAAATAGTAGTAGATTTTTTTGCAAGTATGTAGTATAATGAATCTAACACTGGAGTTATTGCGTCCTGTAGCATAAAAAGGAGCTTTTTTGTAGAGATGAAATCATTCAAATTTTCGCTTGACAAGGTGCTCGGTTACCGTGAGCAGGTGCTGGAGTTAGAAAAGAACTCGCTAAACCTTGAACTGGCAAAGGAAAACGAGATTTTATCCCTTATCGAGAGGACAAAAGCAGACATCGAGCGTCAATCGGAACAGCTCTCTCAAAAGATGGGGCAGGGGATAAGTGCGATGGAAGTTATGCAGTACAGTCTCAAAATCGAGGGCTTAAAGCATAAGTTAAAACAGCACAAAGCGGAGCTTATCGAACAGCAAAGGGCGGTTCAAAAACAACGCGGTGTGGTAATAAAGGCAAATCAGGACCACACCTTGCTGGAAAAACTCAAGGACAAAAAGCGCTCGCAGTACGACTATGAGGTGTTGAAGCAGGAAAACGGCGTTATAGAGGAGCTTATAATTACCGCCGTTAACCGTAGCTAAGCAGCCCGACAACCTTTTTGGTTGTTTGCAAATATATCGGCGATATTGTTAGTAAACTAACCT
>CAYJMO010000003.1:0-32432 GCA_964371365.1 uncultured Oscillospiraceae bacterium | reverse complement strand
AGTAAACTAACCTTAGTAAACTAACCTATATAAACGATATCGTCACAAGGGTGAAAATATTGAGGAAAGGAGGAAAAAATAATTGGATTTCTTAGCACTGACCTCAATGCTCGGTGTCGGTGGCACAACAGGACAAAGTCTTGGAACCACCACTACACAGGGGCAGGACACGGGGTTTAGTGCGATAATCGAAGGGCTAATGGCGACACAGTTGGGACTATCCGGTGGTACACTGGATTCGCAGGCACAGATGGCACAGGAGCTTATGCAGGCAACCGGCGGCAACAGCGAAATAATGAATCTGCTGTTACAACTGCTCGGCGGCAACGGCACAACAGGCTCGCAGACACAGACCGACGACCCACTTTCGAGCTTGTTCGGCAGTGACGACGACGAGGATTCTCAGGATGCCAATTTAACCGCAATGCTGATGGGTCTTGGCGGAATAACTACCGACTACAGCATGTTGAACCTGCAAAATCAACTCACAGAGCAAGGCGGCAGTATTCTACAGAACTTCTCGAGCGAGACAAATGCGGTTTTAGCGGACGTTTTAAGCCGAATGCCGGCGGACAAGCAACAACAGACACTGCAATTTCTGTTAAACTACGGCACGACGCAGGACGAGACGACGACCCCGACCCCGACAGTTTTCACCACTACCGGCAACACCGAGAGCGACATAGCGAAACTGTTGACACTTCTTAGCGGTCAGATTGAAAACGGCACACAAACGCAGGGTGAAACGTCAACCGAGAATTTTGCCGACACACTCGCAAGAATGCAGTTAACCGGTGCAGTCACACTCAACTCCGAGACGACCGACAGCTCGCAGGAACAACCGCTCGACCTTAATTCATTGCAACAGAGCCTGTTTGCAACCGACGGCACGATGGCACAGGGAACAAATGCCACCTTTGCCGATACTGCAAACGTTGAAACGGTCAAGAACATCGCCTCGCAACTGCTACAGCCTATGCAGACGCTCACCACGAACAAGAATGAGTTTACCGTAAAGCTCAATCCGGAAGGGCTCGGAGAGATCACTGTCAAGTTGACCGACACGGCGGGCACGCTAAGTTTAGTACTTACTGCGAGTTCAACCGAGACGGCACGGCTGCTCAATGCCGAGATGGCGACCTTGCAATCTACATTGCGTCCGTTCCAGACCGAGGCAGAGCCTACCATCGTAGTGCAAACCACCGAGAGCGAGACCGGTAACGACTACATGAGTGACAACTTTAATCGTCAGAGTGGCTCGGAGCAACGGCATAGCAACGGCACACGGTACGACATCGATGCCGACAGCTTGGACGAGATGACGAGTGAAGAGATTATCGCACAGTTAGCAAACAACATACTCAGCACAAGAATTTAGTAAAATAATTAAGAAAGGAGGAATTGCATAAAATGGATGGAGTTAATCCATACGAGGGTTTAAATTACAACGCGGTATACGAGACCGACGCCGACCAGGGTGTTGAGGTACAGGACTTTTTGGACATGATGGTGGCACAGCTTGCAAACCAAGATTTCATGAATCCGGTGGATGATACGGAATACCTCTCCCAGATGGCAACCTTTGCGACCATGCAACAGATGCAGGAACTGGCGGAATATCAACAGTATACCTACACCACAAATCTCATCGGCAAGGAGGTTACCGTAGCAAAATACGGCATCGGCGGCAATGTTGAGCAGGATAGCGGCATTGTGGAGAAGATTACACTTTTTGACAACGAATACCTCGTATATGTCAACGGCAACTCCTACGGTCTTAACCAGATCATGGAACTTCGCGCAGGCACCGGCACAACAGAGTTACCCCTTGATGCGAGTGGACTTTCCCTCTACAACGGCACGGTCACATCCGGCACAGCCAGTTTTGATTGGATACCGGCTGAAAGTGAAATAACATCACAGGATGAGCTTAGCTACACCGTCTACTACTCTCAAAAAGAGGAGATGGACACGGTTAGTGAGGTTAAGAACAACGGCACCATCTACGGCGAAACCGATCGCAAAAACCTTACAAGCGAGCACATTTTAGGGCTTGCGGCGAACACCACCTACTATATAAATGTATTAGTGCGTGACAGCGAGGGCAACGAGTCGGTCTACAAGAAATCAAAGATAACCACAGATGAAGCCTAAATGCAATTTTAAGTAAGGAAGATATTATGGAAAATATCAAACACATAGTACCAGGGACGGTGCAAACAAACTCTGCAACGACGACCGCTTATCAGGGCGACGTTTCGTTCGGCGATACGCTGCGGGACAAAATAAAGCAAAGCAGTAATCTTGTGCTGACAAAACATGCACAGACTCGTGTCGAACAGCGCAACATCGACCTCTCGGACGAGAACATCGACCGTTTGAGCGAGGGCGTTAAGATAGCAGAGGAAAAGGGATTGCACGCCCCCTTGATTTTGATAGACAGAACAGCGTTTATCGTCAATCTCAACAATCGTGCACTTGTCACCACCGTCAGTGGAGATGACATGAAGAATAACGCTTTTACAAATATAGACGGTACTGTTATAGTTTAGCCGGTCCTTAACGGAGGCTATTTAAGACCCCGACCGCTTGACGGGTCTTGTGAGAAAATTTTGTTATGTGACGGTACTTACCTATGTAAACATCTTAGTGACGACGTTTTTCGTCTTCATTAAAGAAAGGGAAGAAGTATTACATGGTTTTAAGTATGTATTCCGGTGTGGCAGGTCTTCAGTCCCACCAAACACGAATGAATGTTATCGGTAATAATATCGCTAACGTCAACACCTACGGTTTTAAGGCATCCACCGTATCTTTTCGCGATGTCTACTACCAATCCACCAGCGGCGCATCCGCCGCAACAGCCACCCGAGGTGGTGTCAACCCGAGCTCGATAGGTTCCGGCGTCAAGGTGTCGGGAATAGACCTTATCATGAACCAGTCCTCCTTTACCACGACCGGTAGCTCGCTTGATATGGCCATCGCCGGAGAGGGCTATTTTATGGTATCCGACCCGGACGGAAACACCTTTTATACCAGAGCAGGTATGCTAAAGGTGGACGAGGCAGGCAACCTTGTCGACAACAACGGTAACTTTGTGCTCGGCATATCCGGCGATCCACTCGGACGTGAGCCGTCGGACGAACGTATCCAGATAACCCTGCCGACCGTGACCCCGGCGGCATCGGCTGCGGAGGAGATTATCAACGGCAAGACCTTCAACTTCACCACCTCCAACCCGACAAGTGACAGCAACGTCACCATGAACATTATCTCGTCATCCCAGCTCCCCGGCGGTCTGCCGGCATCAGCCGAGATAACCTCTTCCGGCGTGCTTATCACCCTCAACGCTAACGAAACTTTTGGTAGTGTAGCTGACCTCAACACCGCCATCAACGACGCTATAACCGAGGCAAACGGCGGCGTAGAGCACCCGGCCGGCACATTTACCATGTCCCACACCATCGTGCCCGATCCGTTTGCAGGTGGTCTGACCGGTGAGGAGATTGCAAGCAGTGACTTCTCGGTCAATCTCGGCGAGTTTAGCGACATGCCGGCATCAGGTCTTTTCGCAGCAGGCGGAATGCAGGTGCAGACGGTCAGCTCCAACTTCACCGGTGAGACGGCGGCAGGAGCATTTACAGCCCCGACTATTGCCTATGATGCTACCAATCAGGAATTCACCATCACCGTTACCGCCGGTGGTACAGCGTACACCGGCACCATCGACAGCAATATGAGCCTTCCCGGCTCGGTGCTTCTCAAAAATGGTGACGAATACATCCAGATTTCCCACCCCGGATTTGACCAGCTCGGCACACTTGGTATGCCGGCAGGCACCCCGTTTGACCCGACGAGCGGAACAGGTTGGTTAGACACGAATTTCAATCTAACAGATGCCGATTTTGCCGCGACTTCCGTAACCCAATCCATGCCCCCGACCGCACTCGGTCTATCGCTCAAACCCATCCAGTTGACCGGCGGTACCGAGGGCGGACCCCAGACGGTCGCCGACCTCAGCGCGCTCTCCATCGGACCGGACGGCACCATCGAGGGTATGCACCCGATACTCGGCCTCATGCAACTCGGTCAGATATCCATCGCGACCTTTGCAAATCCGCAGGGACTTTTGCAGAGCGGCAACACCTACTTCCAACAGACTTCCAACAGCGGTGAGCCTCAGATGAATACCGCAGGGCTTGGTGGCTCCGGCTCTCTCGCGGCGGGCTCGCTCGAGATGTCCAACGTCGACCTTTCCAAAGAGTTCTCCGACATGATTGTCACCCAGCGCGGTTTCCAGGCAAACAGCAAGATAATCACCGTCTCGGACGAGATGCTCACGGAACTTGTTAACCTGAAACGTTAGTTAATCGTTAATGAATTGTAGGGGCGACCCTGCGTGGTCGCCCACCTACAGAAAAAGGACACACCATGATACCACTCACCAAACAAAACGATGAACTTCTCCTTTTAAACCCCGACCAGATTGAGCTGGTCACCGCAACACCGGATACGACAATTAAAATGTTGTCCGGCAAGTATTATATAGTGAAAGAGACGCCGGAAGAGCTGACCAAAAAGGTCATAGAGTTCCGAAAAGAGATATTTAAGGATGCCATCTCCGGCGATTTTATACAAAAATAAGCATATACAGGAAAGGAACGACAAAAAATCATGGATATTGTATCAATTATAGGTAGCCTGCTTGCACCGGCTCTTATCATCTTCGGTATCGGATTTTCAATGGATCCGCTCGGTTATGATATCACCAAGGTTACAAGCTTTGTGGACTATCCCAGTATTGCGATTACGGTCGGTGGTACCATCGCCTGCCTTCTGCTGTCCTTTCCGGCAAACGTATATGGCAAGATACCAAAACATCTAAAAATACTATACAAACCGCAAAAATACAATCCGATGGACTACATCGACAGCATTGTAGATTTTGCGAAGGAGGCACGCAGTAAAGGTCTTTTGTCTCTCGAGGACAAGCTCAACCAGACCAAGGATCCGTTCCTCAAAAACAGCCTTATGTTGGTCGTTGACAGTGTCGACCCGGAAAAGGTTAAGGAAC
Organism: uncultured Oscillospiraceae bacterium; assembly: GCA_964371365.1. Taxonomy (GTDB): domain Bacteria; phylum Bacillota; class Clostridia; order Oscillospirales; family Ruminococcaceae; genus CAYJBH01. The sequence continues at coordinate 27,358 of CAYJMO010000003.1, read as the reverse complement.
TCCTCGACAGTGAGCTGCAATACCTTGACGACCGTCACGCGCGCGATCGGGCGTTCTATGAAAAGGGTGCGTCCTTCGCTCCGGCGTTCGGTATGATAGGCACGCTGGTCGGACTTGTGAACATGCTACAGGACCTCGGCAATCCTGATGACCTCGGCCCCAACATGGCGGTTGCGTTGCTCACCACATTCTACGGTAGCTGTGTCGCCAACATCTTCTTTATGCCACTTGCGACAAAACTTGCGGTGCGGCATGAGGAGGAGTATCTCTGCAAAATGTTGATATGCGAGGGTGTGCAGTCCATTCAGGCAGGTGAGAACCCTAAGTTTATCGGTGAAAAATTGATGCTACTGCTCCCGGCAAACGCCGCAGGAAAAAAAGGCGGTAAAAAGGCAAAAGGTGGCGGTGATGCACCGGCAGAATAGTGAATACATAAAACAGAATTAAGAGTTAAAAAGAGGGGAACATATGGCAAGAAGGAAACGAGATGAAGGCGGAGGTGGCGGCGATTGGCTGGCGACCTATGCCGACATGGTCACATTGTTGCTCTGCTTCTTTGTTCTGCTCTATGCCTCCTCCACTATCGACGTGGAAAAGTTCGAGATGATTGTGGAGTCCTTTAACCGACGCAGCGACCAGACACCGCAGGTGGTATTGACCCCCGAGGGTGAGGGTGAGGATCTTGGTGAAAATCAGGGTGAGGGCACCATCACAAACGAGGACCTGCTCAATCCCGACACCTCCAACCAACTGCCCCAGACGATGGAGGCGCTCTATGAATACCTACAGGAGTACGTTGAAAACAACGATCTGGAGGGTAGTGTGCATATTGAACAACAGGATGACATGGTTTTTGTGCGCTTTAACGACAACATCTTCTTTGAACCGGATAGTGCAGTGCTGTTAGAGAGCGCTATTCCTATTCTTGACACGGTAGCGGAGGCACTGGTAGCGGTGGATTCACAGGTACAAAACATACGAGTCAACGGCTACACCGCGCAGGTGGACGGACCGTCGGTTATCAACGACCGAGAGCTCTCCTCCAGCCGTGCGAACGCGGTTGCGGCAAAGTTTGACGATTCCGGAATTGAGCCGAGAAAGACCATCGCGATAGGCTACGGTAAGAACTATCCCATCGCCGACAACTCGACCGAGGAGGGGAGGGCGCAAAATCGACGTGTCGAACTTCTCATTATAGGCAAGGGCTTTGATCCGACCGACCCGGCGGCGTTAGAGGCTATAGCCTCTCAAGGACTGGACCCGTCGTTCTATTACGATCCCGAAACCCCGACAGATTTCGGCACATAAAATATAAGACAATAGGATAAAGAAAGGAGGATTAGGCTTTGGCAGAGGTACTCTCACAAAAACAGATTGACGCCTTGTTAAAGGGTATAGATAGTGGAGAGATTGAGGAAGCTCCCGCGCTATCGGCGACAGACCATCGTAAGGTCAAGGAGTACGATTTTCGATCTCCGAAAAAGTTCACAAAGGAGCAACTTCGGCTCATCGACAATCTGCATGAAAATCTCGGACGACAGCTTTCCTCTTATTTTTCCAGTATACTCAGGATTTTTTGCGAAGTGAAGGTGCTTCAGGTCGAGGAACAGCGTTATTATGAATTTAATAATGCATTACCGGACAGCACCCTCATAGGTATAGTGGAGCTTAAACCGGAAAACGACAACCTCGACGAGATGACCACCATGATGGAGTTTTCCAGTGGAGTGACCTACAGTGTTATCGACCGACTGCTCGGCGGTGTCGGTGGTGGAGGCATTGAGGATCGCGACTTCACCGAAATTGAGCTCAACATAATGCGAAACGTCATGTCAAAGATGACCTTTCACATTCAGGAGGCATGGGGGACACTGCTCCCCACAACGGCGAGGGTGGCATCGCTTGAGACAAACCCACGTTTGTTACAACTTTTTTCTCCCGAGGATATTGTCGTTATCGTTCTTTTAGAGCTAAAGGTTGGCACATCAGCCTCCAACATCTCGATATGTCTGCCGGCGGCGGCTCTGGGTGAGATGATGGGCGAATTTGTACCGAAATACATGCGTAGCGGCACAAAATCAAAGATTGTGGAGGAGAGGGAGATTCACCGAAAGGAGAATATTGAGCATGTCCTCAACTCGGCAAGCATCGATATGCACGTGATATTTGACACCCTTGAGCTGGAATTGGTCGACGTCTTGCGATTGCAGCCGGACGATGTGATAAAACTTAAAAAACCGCTCAACGGCGATGTGGATATACTAATAGACAACAAACCGTATTTCCAAGGTACTTTAGGTCTTTCTAAGGATCTAAAGGCAGTACGAATAAATAAAGTTTATCAATAAGGAATGAATGAGTATGGCAGATGAAAAAACATTGAGCGCGATGGAGTTGGACGCCATCGGCGAGGTCATGAACATCAGCATGGGAAGTGCCGCCACAGCGGTTTCGACCATGCTGGACAGGCAGACCATCATCACAACCCCGACGGTGGAAATTCACAAGATGGCGGATGTGGACTACACCGAACTGGAACCGGCGATGATGGTTAAGATCATCTATGTCGAGGGTGTGTCCGGCTCCAACGTCATGGTGTTCAAGCAGTCCGACATGCAGTTGATACTCAATCAGCTGATGGGCATCGATGAGCCGCCGAGCGACGACTTTGTCTTTGATGAGTTGAGCATGAGCGCGGCATGTGAGGTGATGAACCAGATGATGGGCGCCTCCTCGACGGCTATGTCCGACTTTTTAAACAAGAGGGTGGACATCTCGCCACCGACCGCAACCGTTATGGACGAGGAAAACACCTTCAAGGGTGCGCTCGGTCTGCCGGAAGAGCAGACGGTGGTGCGAATTACCTTTAACCTTGAGATTGTCGGCATAACAAACAGTCAGTTTATCAGCGTCATGACCGTCGATCTTGCCAAGGAGATTGTGTCACAGTTCCTCGGTGGTGACGACACGTTGGTAATCCCCGAGACTCCGCCGCCTGCGCCGATACCGGAACCGCCGATGGGACAACCACAACCGGTTTACCCATTAGAGCATCAGCAATCCGGCTATATGCCACCCCCCTCGCTCGCGCCTCAGCCGGCAGCACCCAGGGCGACCGCCCCACCCCCTCCGCAGAACATCCATCCTGCACAGTTCCCGACATTTGATTCCCCCTATTCGATGGAGGTGCCGAGTGGAAATATTAACCTATTGATGAATGTCCCCCTCACCGTCACGGTGGAAATAGGCAGGGCGACACGCAAGATAAAAGATATTACCGAGTTTGCACACGGTACCGTCATCGAGCTGGAAAAGCAGGCTGGCGCGCCGGTTGATATAATGGTTAACGGACAACTCATGGCGCGGGGAGATGTGGTCGTTATAGACGACAACTTCGGCGTGAGGGTTACCGAGATACTGAATGTGCAAAATGTTATAGACAATCTAAACAAATAATTTATAAGGAGAGATAATTATGGACAAGAAGATAATGGTTGTTGACGATGCAGCATTCATGAGAATGATGATTAAAGACACGTTGACCAAAAATGGATACACCAACCTTATAGAGGCGGCAGACGGTCAGATTGCCCTTGATACCTACCGTGCCGAAAAGCCGGATCTCGCCATCATGGATATTACCATGCCTAACATGAACGGTCTTGAGGCGTTGCAGGCGATAAAACAGGAGTTCCCCGACGCTAAGATTGTTATGTGTAGTGCGATGGGTCAGGAGTCGATGGTTGTCGACGCAATACGTTTTGGAGCACTTGACTTTATCGTCAAGCCGTTCAAGCCGGACCGTATCATGCAGACAATAGCCAAGGTGTTCGGCTAATCTTTAAATTAGTTTTAAGATTAAACGACTTATACAACAAGAATGAGGGACAATAAATAAGGTGTTTGAGATAATCACCACGATTTTGGTGCTTGTCGGCGTGTGTGTTTTAGCGTACTACGCCACAAGGATGATAGCAAAATCCTATAATCTGCGCTCGAGCGGCAATAATATACAGCTAAAGGACCGTGTTATGCTGTCGGCGGACAAGTATCTGCTGGTGGTGAGTGTAGCGGACAAAACAATGCTTCTATCGGTCACCAAGGACAGGGTAGAGGTGCTGAGCGAGCTGAATGCAGAGATGCTGAGCGAGCCTCCGAGTGAGGTCAGCGGCACGGATTTTGCAAGTATCTTCAAAAACACTGCCCTCTCGAAATTTGGACAAAAAAAAGAGCCGGAGGATAAATGACGGTTAAACAAAAAAATATACTGTCAAAAAGTGCTCTTGTACGGCGTTTCTTCATCGCTCTTTTTGTCACCACATTGCTATTTACGGCAACAGCCATTACCGTGAGCGCACAATCCGGCATAAGTATCGATCTCACCACCGTGGCAGAGGGGGATAACTCTCTCGGGACACTCGAGGTGCTGGTACTGCTCCTCTCGTTGTCACTTTTGCCCTCTATGATAATAATGATGAGCTGTTTCACCCGTATTATCATAGTGTTGTCCTTCACCAGGACGGCGCTGGGCACGCAACAATCACCCCCTAACATGGTCTTGACCGGTCTTGCACTCTTTTTGACATTGTTCATCATGCAACCGATAATACAGGATATTGAGGAGGTTGCCTACATCCCCTATACCGAGAACGAGATAACCTCCGAGGAGGCACTCGAGGCTGCGACGGTTCCGCTCAAGGAGTTTATGCTCAAAAACATCAATCCACCCGACCTTGACCTCTTTTTAGACCTCTCCAATACCGAGTTGCCACCGAACTTTGATATTAACGACAACTCATCGCTCATGGAGCTCGGTCTTGAGGTTATAGTTCCCTCCTTTATCACAAGCGAGCTCAAACGGGCTTTTACCATTGGATTTTTGATTTTCATACCGTTCTTGATTATTGACATGGTGGTCGCATCCACCTTGATGTCGATGGGTATGATGATGTTGCCGCCGGCGATGATATCGCTGCCGTTTAAACTTTTAGTCTTTGTACTGGTGGACGGATGGGGACTGCTCTTAGAGATGCTTGTGGCAGGGTTTAGGGTATAATGCGAAATTTGTAGTATATAGTCCTTTAATTTGAAAAAGACTATATAGGAAGGACAGGTCATAGGTTGTTAGATCAAGCTCAGATACTTGACATACTTCGGGAGTCGATGTTGGTGGCGTTTCGCCTTGCGATACCGATGTTGCTCGTCAGCCTTGCGGTCGGTCTCATCATCGCGATATTCCAGGCGGCGACCCAGATACATGAGCAGACGCTGACCTTCGTCCCAAAACTCGTGGTCATAGCGATGTTTTTACTGCTTGGCTCGACCTATATGATAAACACCCTCAACGAGTTTATAGTGCGGTTGTTTGAGCTAATGGCAACCATGTGACGGGTGAGCGATGTTAAATATAGCTTACGATAATATGCTCACACTGCTCCTCGTCTTTGTGAGGATAGGGGGCGCACTTTTTACCAATCCGATACTATCAAGGCGTTCCGTGCCGATGATGTTGAGGGTGGGACTGGTACTTATCATAGCCCTGCTCGCATACCCGACCATCGATGCCTCGGTGATAGATCCCACAAACGACATGCAGTATGTCATCATCCTCTTTAAAGAGTTGCTTATCGGGATTTTTTTCACCATGATATTCTCGATATTCTACTATTTGCTCTACTTTGCAGGCGATTTCATGGATGTTTTGTTTGGTCTTTCTATGGCAAAATCGTTCGACCCGACGACCAACATTCAAGCATCAGTCTCCAGCCGATACCTAAACCTATTCTTCTCGCTCTACTTCTTTGCGACCAACTCACACCTCACCCTTATCGATCTGACGGTGCGCTCCTATGAGTTTTTACCGCTCGGTGTGGATCTAAATATTCAGATGGCACCATTTCTTTTCAGCACATTCGTTGCGGTACTCGAGCTTGTTTTCCGCTTAGTAATGCCGTTCTTGGTGTCCATCATGCTACTCGAAGTTTTGCTCGGAATACTGATGAAGCTCGTCCCCCAGATGCACCTTATGGTGATTAACATACACATGAAGATACTGCTCGGCTTGGTGCTGTTGTTTATGATGGCGGGTCCCATATCCATCTTTGTCGACAACTACCTCGCAACCACCATGGACACGATCTATGCCGGAATAATGGAAATCACATAAGCAGGGGAACTATAAAACTATGGCAGGAGAAAAAACCGAAAAGGCTACCAGCCGAAAGCGCTCGCAGGAGAGAAAGCAGGGCAATGTATTTCAAAGCCGCGATGTGGTGCTTGTGTTTTCACTTCTTGTCATGTTCACAGTTTTGCAGATTTTTGCACCTCAAATCCTCTACTCCGTTGAGTCGGCGATAGTTTCCTTTATCGACAAGGGTGCGACCATCAACCGCTTCACCTCCGAAATGATGTCGGAAATTACGATAGAGATCATTGTGACGGTTGTTTATGCCGTGATACCGTTGCTGCTTATCAGTATGGTTGCCACAATTCTGGCAACGGCGGTGCAGACAAAGATGCTCATCACCTTTAACGCCATCAAGTTTAAGCTCGATAAGCTCAACCCCATCAACGGATTTAAAAAACTGTTTTCGCTCCACTCGGTTGTCGAGCTCGCTAAAAACATCGTCAAGCTCGCAATACTCATCGGAGTGACCTACTTCGCACTGCGGGATGAAATACTTGCAATTCCCGGACTTATCGATATGCCGTTCGCCCAGTCACTTGCCTTTTTTGGCGAACTTATCATGGATCTCGTCTACACACTCGGTGTGATATTCGTCTTTGTGGCGATAGCGGACTATTTCTATCAACGGTACGACTATGAGAAAAAGCTCCGCATGAGCAAGGATGACATAAAGGAGGAGTACAAACAGACGGAGGGCGACCCGAAGATTAAGGCAAAGCGTCGCCAAAAGCAGACCCAGATGGCAATGCGAAGAATGATGCAGGCGGTGCCAAATGCCGATGTAATCATCCGCAACCCGACCCACTATGCCATAGCGATATCCTACAAGGCGAAGGAACACGCCGCGCCGGTGGTCATCGCAAAAGGCGCCGACTACCTTGCGATTAAGATAATCGAGACGGCAGAGGAGCATGACATAGTCATTACCGAGAATAAGCCGCTCGCACGCTCGCTCTATGAGTCGGTGGAACTGGATCATCCGATACCGGAGTCATTCTATGTGGCGGTCGCTGAGGTTCTTGCATTTGTTTACAACGTGAAGAAAAAGAATTTCATGTAGATATACCGAGTGAAAAAAACTCGAGAAAGGAAATAGATATAGGTGAAAGGTTCAGGCGCTGTCTCGGCATTTATAATTGTCATCATATTATTGATAATAATTCCTATCCCCGCACCGTTGCTGGATATGTTGTTTATTATCAATATTGCGTTGTCCTTTATAGTACTGCTGACCACACTGAACATTAAAGAGGCACTTGAGTTTTCCATCTTCCCATCGTTGCTCCTCGTCACCACTCTTTTCCGTCTTGGGCTCAACGTTCGCTCCACCACCCTCATTCTTCTTGAGAACGGCTATGCCGGTCAGGTGGTGCAGACGTTCGGCGACTTTGTTATCCGTGGCAATCCCGTAGTCGGTATTATCATCTTTTTCATCATCGTGCTGGTGCAGTTTATCGTCATCACCAAAGGTTCTGAGCGTGTGGCCGAGGTTGCGGCAAGGTTCACCCTTGATGCTATGCCCGGTAAGCAGATGGCAATCGACGCCGACCTTTCAAGCGGTCTTATCGACGAGCAACAGGCGATGAAGCGCCGCGCCGACATCCAACGTGAGGCGGACTTTTTCGGTTCTATGGACGGTGCGTCCAAGTTTGTCAAGGGAGATGCTGTCCTCTCCATCTTAGTCACCTTTATCAACCTTATCGGTGGTGTTATCATGGGGTTTATGAACGGGGTTGGCGACTTTACCACCATCATGAACATCTATACCACCTCGACGGTCGGTGACGGTCTTGTATCCCAGATACCGGCGCTGCTTATCTCGGTCTCGACCGGTATGATGGTCACAAGGAGCGCATCGGAAAATAATATTAACGACGACTTTTCCAAGCAGTTTTTATCCCAACCAAGGGTGCTTATCATGTCGGGATGTGCTCTGGCGGTATTGCTGTTACTTCCCGGTTTCCCTAAAGTTCAGATAATTGCAATGTCGGCGTTTTTAATTATACTCGGTTTACTGCTACGGAGTCGTGGTAGGGTAGGAGTTATTACGGATGGTGTGCGTTCGACAGACGAGCCGATACAGGAGGTCGCAAGCGAGGCGCAGTACTATAAGAATATCGAAAATGTCTACGGACTTTTGGCGGTGGAGCCCATCGAGATGGAGTTCGGCTACAGTTTGATACCGCTCGTGGTGGAGAGTATGGGTGGGACGTTTGTTGACCGTGTTGTCATGTTCCGCAAACAGTTCGCGACCGAGATGGGCATAGTCGTGCCGTCGGTCTACCTTAAGGATAGTGGGCAGATTAACCCGAATCAATATGTAATCCGCCTAAAAGGGGAGAAGGTCGCCGAGGGAGATGTGCTTATCGACCACTTTTTAGCGCTTGCACCGCCGGAGGGTGGAGCTAAGATAGATGGAATTGACACGGTTGATCCGGCGTTCGGTCTGCCGGCAAAATGGGTTAGTAACGACAAAAAGATTAAGGCGGAGGTCGCCGGATACACCCTTATCGACCCGACCAGCGTAATGGTCACCCACCTGTCGGAGGTTGTCAAACGCCACGCACATGAGCTGTTGACCCGTCAGGAGATAGGCAACATTCTGCACAACCTTAAAAAGACGAACGAGAATCTCGTGAACGAGCTGGTGCCGGCGGTGGTCTCGATCAACGATCTGCAAAAGGTGCTCGGCAATCTGCTCAAAGAGGGTGTGCCGATACGGGATGTCGAGACAATTTTAGAGACGCTCTCCGACTATGTGGCGACTGTCAAGGATCCCGACATGCTCACCGAATATGTCCGTCAGGCACTCAAAAGGACGATATCCCACCGCTTTGCCGACGCAGGTCAGCTTAAGGTCATCAGTATCGATAACTCCATCGAACAGACCATCATGGCAGCGGTCAAGAAGGTGGATCAGCAGAGCTACCTTACCCTCGAGCCGGACATAATACAGAATATTATCAACGCCTCGGTAAAGGAACTTAATAAGGTCAAGGACATCGTTCAACAACCCATTGTCATCACCTCCCCTGTCGTTAGGGTATACTATAAAAAGCTTATAGACCAGTTCTATCCCGGGGTGACGGTGTTATCTTTCAACGAGATTGACCAGACCATGCAGATACAGGCGCTCGCCAATATCTCTATGTAAAGCACAAATTGAGGAAAGGAAAAAAGCCGGATGGCAAAGTTCGAAAAACCGACCGCCGAGGTCATGCAACAACTTTTTGCGCAGTATCGTGTCAGCAAAGACATGACCTTGCGCAACGAGATTGTCATGTCCTACAGCTACATCGCCAAGGCGGTCGCCGGGCAGATGAGAGGGGTCGCCTCGAACTATGCACAGATGGAGGACATTGTCAATCAGGGCATTATCACCCTCATTGAATGTGTAGACCGTTTCGATGAGAGCAAAAATGTCAAGTTTGAGGCTTATGCCTTTATGCGCGTCAAGCATTCCATTATCGACTATCTGCGTGGGCAGGATTTTCTCCCACGACGGCTTCGCCAGAGCGCGAAGGAGGTTCGTGAGGCGGAAAATGAGCTCGGCAACAAACTGATGCGTGAGCCAACCGTCGCGGAGATCGCCGACCACATGAAGATAAGCGACAACCAACTGACCAAGATTTACGCCGAGATATCCAAGGCATCCCTTATATCTCTTGATGAGCTCTACCACAAGGACAAGGAGGATACGCAGGATATACCGGACGACAGCTCGGGACATCTGGACGCCGGACTTTTTCGAGAGGAGCAGCGCGCCGAACTGATCGCCGCAATTGAGACCTTAAACGAGAGAGAACGCACCATAATTTCCCTCTACTACTTTGAGCGGTTAAAGCTCACCGAAATCGCAAAGGTGCTCACCGTATCGGAGTCGAGGATAAGCCAGCTTCATGTTCGCGCACTATCCAAGTTGCGAGTTAAACTCGAGGAGTATAATAATTAAAAAGGAAAAGATAACATGCTAAAAGGTTTTTACACCGCCGCCTCCGGCATATTTATGCAACAGAGGACGCTCAACACCATCTCTAACAACATAACCAACGCGAGCACCCCCGGTGCGCGCAGTGCTCGGCTGGTCAGCACGACCTTTGAGCAGGAGATGACAAAGCGCCTTGACTCAAACGGCTCTGAGGTCATAGGTCTCGGTGAAGCACCGATACGCATTGTGGACACGGTCTATACCGAGTTTGACGCCGGATTTTTGGAGGAGACCGGTCGCCCGTTTGACTTTGCTCTCGCCGGCGAGGGGTTTTTCTCCATCGCACAGGGTGAGCAGGTTGGTTATACCCGCAACGGCAACTTTGACATCGATGAGGAGGGCTATTTAGAGCTACGCGGTGTCGGTCGTGTACTCGGTGAAAACGGTGAGATATACCTCGGCACCAGCGACTTTACCGTGTTGGACGATGGCACAATATATGATTCACTCGGCACCGAGATAGACAAACTGCGAATACGCGTGCCGGCTGACTTTGACGATTTTCAACAGATGACAAACGGATTATACCTCAACAACAACGCAGAAGGGGAGGTGGACAACATCAACGGCGCACCGTTTGTAGTTTATCAAGGGCATTATGAGCGCTCCAATATCGACATGAACAGGGAGTACACCCTTTTGATGGAGGCACAGCGCAACTTCCAGTCCTGTAGCGCCGCACTTCAGATGATCGACACCATCAATCAAAAAACGGTCTCCCAGATCGGCTCACTTTAAATAACCGTTAATCGGAAAGGATAACTCTATGAATATCGCATTTTACACCGGCGTATCCGGCATGATTGCCTACCAAAACAATCTCAACTCCATCTCCAACAACATGGCGAACATCAGCACCACAGGGTACAAAAAGACGACAAACCAGTTTGTAGACCTTCTGTACTCCCGTATTGACACCAACGTCGAGGGGGATCATCTGGTAGGACACGGCGTCAAGACGGACTATAACGACCTGCTTTTCAGTCAGGGTACGCTCAACTTTACCGGCAACGTCACCGATTTTGCAATAGTTGGCGAGGGTTTTTTCTCCCTTGAACAACCGGATGGCTCTGTTGCGTATACTCGGGACGGAAGTTTTACTCTCAGCGTGGAGGGGGATACCCCCTACCTTACCGACAACAGTGGTCGATACATCCTTGATGGTTCCGGCGAGAGGATAGAGTTAGAGTTTAAACCCGGCACCAACGAGGTTGACTTAGCCGAGGCGAAGGAGCGTATAGGCATATCTACCTTTTCAAACCCATTCGGGCTCACACCGGTGGGCAACAATGCATATGTTGTCAGCGATAACTCCGGTGAACCGCTAACCGGCTCGCTGGAGGCAGGCGGCATAGGTCAAAACGAGATAATTGAGAGCGCGCTTGAGTTCTCCAACGTCGACATGGCGGACGAGATGGTCAACATGATGTTGACACAAAAGGGGTTCACTCTCAGTTCAAAGATCGTTCAGACCGCAGACCAGATGCAGGAGATTATAAATACCCTACGCTGATAAAACTTGAAAGGATTAGTAAATGTCATTAAATAGTTATAACGACCTTAATCAGATGCAACTCGATGCTATGCGAGAGATAGGCAATATTGGCAGTGGCAACGCCGCCACAGCCCTTTCAAATATGCTCTCAAAACCCATCGATATCAATGTGCCGACAATTCAAATTTTGGATTACAATGAGGTGACCGATCGTCTCGGAGGACCGGAACGTGACATGATAGGCATGATGGTCACGCTCGACGAGGACGTAAAAGGCATGATACTCTTTTTGTTGGAGCGTGAATTTGCACATATTACCGTCAATATTTTGCTCGGTCAGGATATCAGTGATTATTCCGAACTTGACGAGATGGGGCAGTCCATGTTGAAGGAGATTGGCAACATTATGTCCGCCTCCTACATCAACGCTATCGCGATGTTCACCAACCTAACAATAGATATATCTCCCCCGGCACTGACCGAGGATATGGTCGGTTCGATTTTAAGCGTGCCGGCGATACACTTTGCAAACATCAGCGACAGCATCATCTTTATCGAAAACTCCTTTGAGGTGGACGGTCGTTCTACCGATAACAACATACTGCTTATACCGGAGGTGGATTCACTCGAAAAGATAATCAAAGCCTTGGGAATGTAATGATTTAATTCGCAATGTCGGCCTAATAGGGTCGAGTTTAGCTGAGCACAAATCTGTGCGGATAGGATGAATATATGGGAAAAACAATAGTTGTAGGTATTGCGGATTTAAACGTTGCAAAAGGTGACGATATTATAATTACATATGCACTTGGTTCCTGTGTCGGAATATGTCTTTATGACCCGATAAAAAAGATTGCCGGATTGTCACACATAATGCTGCCCGACTCGAAAATGTCAAACAACCAACAACCGCACAAATATGCCGATAGCGCAATACCGGCACTGATAAAAAGAATGGTTGCAGAGGGTGCGTTACGCGGCAGTATCAAAGCAAAGATAGCCGGCGGAGCAAGAATGTTCGCCACCACCGGCAACAGTGACATCGCAAATATTGGAGAGAGAAATGTGATAGCGGTGAAAAAGACACTTGCCTCACTCGGAATACCGATTTTGGTCGCAGATACCGGCGAAAATTTCGGTCGAACGCAAAGTTTTGACCCTCAAACCGGAGCGATGAAGATTAAATCTGCCAATAAGGGTGAATGGATTTTATAATCAAACACACCGAAAGGATGACATTGTGATGGATACTCCGATGCAATATGAAAATGACTCTGCAGTAGTAATTACCGATGAGCAGATGGCAAAACATTGCATAATCGAAAAACATGATATAATGACCGCCTCACTCCATATCGACCTTGAAGGTCTTTTAAAGAATTTTGATGAAGGCAGTCACGACGAGGTCACCCAACTGCTGTATGATACCCCGACATCACGCTTTGTCGATACTATAAATGCGAGAGGAATCAGCGTTGGTATCGATGAGACGAAACTCTGCGAAATGGTGGAAAACAGGGTGTTCGATCAGCCATTTGTGGTGGCACATGGTACTTTTGCTATCGATGGTGTTGACGGATATATTGTAGAGCATTTTGATCGTGAAAGGGAATATACCCCTCAGGTTTTAGAGAATGGTGACGCTGATTATAAGGAACTTGGACTTATCCTCGATGTAGAAAAAGGCACGATAATTGCCGATATATTTGCCCCGACAGAGCCGGTGTCCGGCTCCGGTGTCTCGGGCGAGGTGCTAAAGGGTAAGGAGGGGAAAAAAGCGAGTGTACCACAGGGCGCAAACACCGCAATAACCGCAGACGGCAGACATCTTATCGCTAACACTTGCGGCAATCTCGTCTTTAAGGACGGCAAGTTCCACATTGAACAGAGCGTGACCATCAACGGGAACGTCGACAGCGCCATCGGAAACATAGAGTTTTCCGGTGACATAATAATAAACGGAGACGTTTATTTCGGTTATACCATAACCTCCAAAAAGAGTATAAAAATATCCGGCTCGGTCGAGGGTGCAAACCTATTTTCCGAGGGGGACATCACCGTAGGATACGGTATAAACGGGCAACAAAAAGGTATAGTATCCGCAAAAGGCGATATAACCGCAATGTTTATCGAAAACTGTGAGATGTATGCCGAGGGAAAGATACAGGCTCAGGTTATTGTCAACAGCCATGTCTCGTCAGAGCAGGAGATCATAGTAACCTCCGGTAAGGGAGTTATAACAGGTGGCGAGGTCATAGCGGTCAAGCGTATCGAGGCAAAGGTCATAGGTGCGGAAATTAATATTCCGACAACACTCCGGCTCGGGATGACACAACGTTTGACACAACACATCAAAGACCTTCAAACACATATCCAGGAACTGGAAGAAGAGGAAGATTTAATTGGTAAAAATATCCAATATTTGGAAATACTTGACAATACCGGACAGATCACCCCTGATCGCAAAGAGTTGCTGTTAAAACTGCGCACCAAAAAACCTACCATGAAAATGATGTTGCGAAAGTTAAAAACCACACTTGAACAAAAAGAGGCCAGTGCGAACAACGTCAGCTTTTGCCGTGTGGAGATCTCCGGTTCGCTATATCCTCCGGTTAAGGTGTATTTTGGTAGCATGACATCGCGCATGATAAATGAACCATACGGTAAGTGTTCCATTTCGCTTGGCGAGGACGGTGAAATTAAGGTTGGTATGTGATGGATCGACGCTATGTTTTTATTGTCAACCCGATAGCAGGCAAAAAGGACTCGGGACTTATACTGGTGCCACAGCTATTGCACTTTATTAAGGAGAGTGGCATAGACGGCAAGGTGGAGCTTACCACCGCACCGCAGGAGGCAAAAAGCATTGCCGAGCGATATATAAAGGAACAAACTCCACTGCGGATTGTCAGTTGTGGTGGCGATGGGACACTCAATGAGGTGGTCAGTGCCGCTAAATTTCACGACCATGTTGAGGTCTGTCAAATTCCCTGTGGATCCGGCAACGATTTTGTTAAGTCAATCGGTGCCGAGCAGGATTTTTTCGATCTAAAGCGCAATATTATCGACGGAGTTTCAAAGCCAATAGACCTCATCAGCCTCGAATACAGCTTAAATGAGGAACATGGCGAATGCGTGGGCATAGCGATATGTTCCGTCGGTATAGATGCAGATATTGCGAGCAACATTCCAAGATACCGCAGGATGAAGTTTTTTGGCGGTAAGATGGCATATAATATCTCTATTTTAGAGCGTCTAACCCGACCACTGGCTCGGAATTTTACCATCGAGGCGAACGATGAGGTTTTCAGTGGTAGGTATCTTCTTGCGACTGTTGCCAACAGCAGTTATTACGGTGGGGGGTTCTGTGCCGCACCGAATGCGGTCTTCAACGACGGCGTTTTAGAACTATGTATGGTGAGAGAGGTCTCTCTAATTAGGTTTGCAAAGGTTATAGGACAGTATAAACGAGGAGAACACTTTAAAGGACAGGCTATAGCCCCGCACCTGCGCGATGTCATAGAGGCTCGGCGTGTGAAAAAGGTCAATATCTCCTGTGAAACACCGTTTGTGCTTAATATGGACGGCGAGTGTTTATCCATCGACCGACTTAGCGTCAATATCCTACCCGAGGCGGTGAGGTTTGTGATACCCGCCGGCATAGATTTGAAATAAGGAATAATATTGAAAGATAAGCTTAAAACTATATATGTTTGCACTGCCTGTGGTGAGTCCTCACCGAGGTGGGTGGGACGTTGTGTGTCCTGTGGCGAGTGGAACACCATGGTTGAGGACGTCGTACGTGAGAAAAAGGGTGTCGAAAGGGAGAGACGCAGTTCGGCGGCGAGGACGTATGTATTAAAGGACATTGACGAGAATAAGGGTTCTCATGCGCGGATGACTACCGGCATTTCAGAGCTTGATCGAGTGCTTGGCGGCGGTATAGTGGTGGGTGCTCTTATGTTGTTATCGGGCGAGCCGGGCGCGGGAAAATCCACATTACTGCTTCAGATATGCGACCATGTCTCAAAAGGGGGGACGGTGCTGTATGTCTCGGGAGAGGAATCGATACGGCAGATAAAACTGCGTGCAAAGCGGCTGGGAATTTCCGGAGATGACATTTTGCTCGCTACCGAAACCTCAATTGAGGAGATATCGGCACTAATCGAGAGCTCAAAACCGGTCATGGCGGTTATCGATTCCATTCAGACCATGCAGAGCACTGCTCTCAGCTCGTCACCCGGCAGTGTAACTCAGGTTAAGGAGTGTACCTCGCAACTTTTATATGCCGCGAAGAGTAGTGAAATCCCGATTTTTGTGGTCGGTCATGTCAATAAAGACGGCGCAATAGCCGGACCGAAGGTGATGGAGCATACCGTAGATACGGTACTATATTTTGAGGGGGACAGGACACTGCCCTACCGGATACTGCGTGCCGCGAAAAACCGATACGGTTCTACAAATGAAATAGGTCTTTTTGACATGACCTCCGACGGTCTGCAGGAGGTGAAAAATCCCTCCCTCGCACTGCTGGAGGGTCGACCGGTAGGCATCGGTGGCAGTTGTGTCGTCTGTACCATGGAGGGTTCGCGTCCCATCTTTGCCGAGGTTCAGGCATTGGTGGTCAAGAGCAGTTATGCCACCCCGCGCAGGACAACCTCCGGTTTTGACTATAACCGTGCCAACCTCCTGCTCGCTATTTTAGAAAAACGTGGAGGATACCCACTCGGCGCATTAGACGTCTATATTAATGTCATCGGTGGTATAAGATTGGACGAGGCGGCAGGGGATCTTGCGGTGGTGATGGCGGTGCTGTCCGGTCTGTCGGATAAACCGGTAAGCGAAAGTACATTATTTATTGGTGAGACCGGTCTCGGCGGTGAGATACGCGCCGTGTCCCACATTGAACAACGTATAACAGAGGCGGCACGTCTGGGATTTAAAAAGGTGGTTATTCCAAAACAAAATGCCAAAAAGCTATCGAAGTCCCTCGCAGAAACGATAGAAGTAGTATCGGTGGATTACCTCACTAACGCGGTGAAAGAGTTATAATATGCCGTTCCTTTTCATATAATTACTGTAATGTAATTTGCGGAAAGGAACGGATTGTTATTATGTGGGAAAGACAGGAGTATGACCGACCGGCTGATGTGCTTTTTGCACGTCCTACCAATCGAGCGATAAAGAGCGGAATGATCTACGAGGACGAAAAACCACAGCCGCTGACTACCCAGACAAAAAAGGACAGGAGGTTTAAACCTAAATTTGGAGTGATGGCATTGCAGACCGTCATTTCCGGCATTGTCCTATTGATCGTGCTGTTGATTGGTGTGATTTCGCCTGATTTTTATGGCGAGATGAAGGAGCAGTACGCCGCGTTGATATCCTACACGCTATCAGAGGGGGAACAACAGGCTGCGCTGGAACTTACCGAGGATGCACTTGCAATGTTGGGGGAGGAAGAACAGGAAAATATTCAAGGGACAGTCCCTAAAATATCGGAAGAAATAGTAGCGCCGGAACAGGATCAAGTCGCCCTTGCACAGGGGGCACCTGACAGCGTAGAGGAGCAATTTTCTGCGAGTGATATTACATATACACTTGAGATAGATCCAGTATTGCCGATAATTGATGCTACATATACCAGTGGTTTCGGTATACGTGAAAACCCGATAACCGGTGAGGAGGAGTTTCACAGCGGTGTTGATCTCGCCGCCCCAAACGGCAGTGAGATCGTCGCGGTGGCGGATGGGATTGTGACGATGTCCGGCTTCGATAAAATTGGGGGCAACTATGTTTTAATCGATCATGGAGAGGGTTTTGAGAGCGGATATTATCACTTAGACAGTCGCTCCGTCGAGCTCGGTGAAGAAATTTCAGCGGGGGAGCCGCTCGGAATAATCGGTGATACCGGGCTTTCCACCGGCGTACATCTGCACTTAGCCTTTATTTTAGATGGCGCAAAGGTCAACCCAGCCCACGCCTATCCGGAGGGGACATTTGAATAGCGAAGTAGCCTTTTTGATTGTTATGTACCTGGGACTGCTGTTGGGTGGAATGTCGGTGCGGTACGGCTTATATGCAATAATTATACATGAATTCGGTCATGTCGTCACATATCTTTTGTTGTTGCGTCGACTGCCGAGGATAACCGCAGGTTTAGCAGGGTTTTCCATCGAGATGCCCTGCCTTTCTCGTGCGCGCACGGTGATGTTGCTGTCGTCCGGCATTGTCGCCAACCTGATTGCAGTCGGGACGACATGCATTATAACCACACTTAAGCCGGATTATGAGGGCTATTTTTTTATTGTTGCGAATTTGGGTGTTGCGTTGTTCAACATGATCCCACTTCCGTTTTCGGATGGTGGTCGCCTGCTATTAACGGCGGTAGACGTGCGCCGTCTTGACCTTGTGGAACACATTTTTGCGATCTTTACCGCGATAGTATGCGCAGGTCTTTTGGTGCTTGTATTTTTTTCCAAGCTGTTACCCTTGCAAATTTCGCTCATTTTGGTTATAATTACAGTAATAATAAAAATGATGAGATAGGATGTATGATAAAAAATGAACTGCGACAGATTTTACCGATGGTGCAAAAACCGGCAAGATATATAGGCGGAGAGCGACTTTCGGTAGTCAAGAATTTCGACACGGTGGATGTAAACTTCGCTTTTTGCTTCCCTGATACCTATGAGATAGGCATGTCTCACCTCGGGCTTAAAGTGCTATACGAGATACTGAATTCCGATGAAAACATCTGGTGTCAACGTGTATTTATGCCCCTTGATGACATGTGTCAACAGATGAAAGAAAAGGGGATAAAGCTTTTTTCATTAGAGGGTAAACAGCCACTCGATCTTTTTGACATAGTGGGATTTACCCTACAATCGGAGTTGACCTACACCAATATACTTGCCATGCTGGAGATGTCCGGCATACCATTTTATGCAAACGAGCGTGATGAAGCACATCCACTCCTCGTAGCCGGCGGTCCCTGTGCATGCAATCCGGAGCCTCTCGCTGATTTTTTTGATCTTTTTATCCTCGGAGAGGGGGAGAGGGTAAACACAGAAATCTGTCATATGCTTGCCGAGGCTAAGAAAGAGGGACTTTCTCGCGGCGATACGCTTGAAAAACTGTCTAAAATCGAGGGGGTCTACGTCCCGTCGCTTTATACAGTTGAATATGACGCGGACGGCACGGTCAAGGAGATTAAACCATGTGACGGCGCGCCTTTTCCAATATCTAAAACCTGGCTTGCCGATTTTTCATCATATCCTGCGCCAACACAATTCACCGTTCCTATGATAGGCGCCGTGCATGACCGTGCCCAGATAGAGATACTTCGCGGTTGTGTTCGAGGTTGCCGTTTTTGTCAAGCAGGTTATATCTATCGACCTTTTCGTGAGCGCTCGGTGGACGACCTCTGTGCCACCGCAAAGCAGGTATGCGAGCAGACCGGTTATGACGAGATATCGTTGACCTCCCTTTCAAGCAGTGACTATACCGAACTGGAACAGCTGCTCGATGGACTGTTGGACTGGACGCAGAGTGAGAAAATCAACCTTTCGCTACCGTCACTACGTGTCGATAACTTTAGTGCAGAACTTGCTGAAAAGATAAGTCGGGTGCGCAGGAGCGGACTGACCTTTGCACCGGAGGCAGGGACTCAGCGATTGCGAGATGTTATCAATAAAAACGTGACGGAGGAAGAATTATTGACAACCGTCACCACGGCATTCGACAATGGTTACAGTTCGGTAAAACTCTATTTCATGATGGGATTACCGACCGAGACGGATGAGGACATAGTTGGCATTGCGGAGCTTGCACACCGTGTTATTGAATGTTTTCATAAAGCTAAAAACCGACCGAAAGGCAAGGGGGTCACCGTTTCGGTAAGTGTTGCCTGCTTTGTGCCAAAGCCAAACACCCCTTTTGAGAGGGTGACACAGGATGGCTATGATGAGCTAAGGCGAAAGCAAAAACTTCTGCTTTCCTCGGTCAAAACACGAAAGATATCGGTCAGCTACCATGATGCCGATGTGTCCATGTTGGAGGCGGCACTCGCACGAGGAGATCGGCGATTGGCTAAGGTGATAGAGAGCGCCTACCGATTGGGATGTCGCATGGATGGTTGGCAGGAACACTTTAATAATGAGCTATGGCAAAAAGCATTCTCACAAAATGGTTTAGATCCGAGTTTTTTTGCAGCAAGGGTGCGCGAGGACGACGAGCTACTGCCGTGGGAGCACCTTGACTATGGAGTGAGCAGAGAGTTTTTGAAGAGAGAGTTCCAAAACGCGTTGAAAGCAAGTACGACCGAGCCGTGCAATAAAAAATGCGCCGGTTGCGGATTTAAAGATAAGGTTGAGGGGGTGAACTGTGTTTGTAATAAGACTTAGGTTTGCAAAAACGGACGAATGTGCGTATATCTCACACCTTGACCTACAACGTGTCATGTCAAGGGCACTTCGACAGAGCAAACTGCCGGTATGGTTTTCCGCCGGCTTTAATCCGCATATCTACATGACCTTTGCACTGCCGCTCTCATTGTCCCATAATTCCGTTTGCGATGCGGTGGACTTTAAGAGCGAGCAACCACCTAATAAAGAGTGGATAAAGGAGATAAACGAGTGCCTGCCTATCGGTATAAAGGCGTTCGCGATATATATCGCGAGTGCAAAACCATCCGAGATTGCCTATGCACGTTATGAGTTAATTGCAAACGATGTTGAGAGATTAAAAAACGTCGCTTCGAAATACAACGAATTCGAGACGGCGATGGTGACAAAAAAGACCAAAAGAAAAGAGCTTCAGATCGATTTAAAAGAATACGTCCCTCAATTATTGGGGGACAATGGGGTTGCAACGATAGATCTGCCGGCCGGTAATCTGACAGTTAGCCCGTCTTTGCTCATTGATTTCTTATCTAAGTTTGGTATCGAGAGCGGAGAAATTTCAGTTGTTAGAACAGCCATCCTCGACAAAGAGGGAAAGGAATGGCTATAATACTTTATATGGTATGAATTTCAACGCATCCGCAGACACAAGCTTATATCTAATCCCGTTTTCCGTGTCGTTAAATGCATTTTTAATGGTGTGTGCGTGTAGATGCCCATAATAACACTGGTTAACACCGTGTTTGTGCATTATTTCGATCATCTTGTCACTTCGTCCATCTCTATATATCGGTGGATAGTGCAAAAATACAATTTTTTCCATTTCTTTTGCCGCGGTGAGAGACATGTCCAGTCGACCAGCCTCACGATTAACCAATTTTTGGTCAAATTCTTCACCCTGTTCAAACAGCCAACTTCTGGTACCGCATATTGCAACACCTTCCGCCGGATAACAGTCATTATGCAGAAAGTTGAGGGTGTATAGCCTGTGTTCTGCAACAAAAGCTGACATCTTTTTTGCGGTCGTCCACCAGTAGTCATGGTTGCCTTTTAACAAGACCTTTTGCCCCGGAAGGCTATCCAAAAATTGGAAGTCGACAAGTGTGTCCTCCAACTTCATAGCCCAGGAAATATCCCCGGGGATTACGACTGTATCCTCGGGGGTTACTATTTTTTTCCAGTTTTCTTCCAGTTTTTGGACATAGTCATCCCAACCGGAAAATATTTCCATTGATTTGTTCCCATCAAGTGAGAGGTGGAGGTCTGCGATGGCAAAAATTGACATTTGTTCTTTTACCTCAGGCCTGCAAAACGGATAACACTATCGGCGGTATTATCTATAGAAATTATGGGAGCGATTTTCCCCTCAGAACGCATCATATCGTCAATAATGGTCGGCATCGGTGATTCCGGAAACGCTCCTTTTAACATGGATAATGCCGTTTTGTCCTCCACACTCAATCCATCGTGAAACGCTTGCACAATTTCGCTCGGGAATTTATAGGGGTTAGCTGTGGAAAGAATTACCATCTGTCTTGACGATAGCTTTGTTTCATTCCACTTTTTTGCTACTGCTGCGGCGACGGCGGTATGTGGGTCGCAGAGGTAGTCGTATCTTTCATAAACCGAGCGAATGGTGCTCTGTGCAAGGTCATCGTCGGCGTATCCGGCAAAAAATATCTCTTGCATTTCGGCGAGCATTTCCTTTGAAACCATGAATAATCCGTTAGTTTTCAGGTCGCTCATAAGTGATGCTACATATTCGCAGTCTCCACTGATATGGTAGAGCAAACGTTCAAGATTGGAGGAGATAAGTATATCCATTGAGGGTGAGCCGGTTTTGAAGAATTCACGCCTTGTATCATAGATACCGGTGGTGAAAAAGTCGGTCAAGATTCGGTTTTTGTTGGAGGCACAGACGAGTTTTCCTATCGGTAGTCCCATCCTTTTTGCATAGTATCCGGCAAGTATATCACCGAAATTACCGGTCGGCACTACATAGTCGACAGTTTCCCCCTCGTTGAAAACTCCCTCGGCGAGCATCTCGGCATAGTTGCTAAAGTAGTAGCAAATCTGCGGAACCAAACGACCGAAGTTAATGGAGTTTGCACTACATAATTCGACGTCAATATCTGCGAGTTTTCTTGAAATTTCGTCATTAGAAAAGATGTTTTTGACAGCGGTTTGGATATCGTCAAAGTTCCCCTCAACCCCAAAGACGGCAAGATTGTCTCCCTTGGCCTCGGTCATCTGTCGACGTTGAACCATGCTGACACCATTTTCAGGATACATGGCTATGACCTTTATGCCGGGCAGATCTCCAAAGCCATAAAGCGCGGCGGAACCGGTGTCGCCGGAGGTTGCGACCAACACAAGGTTGGTTTTGTTATAGCCGGTCATCCGCTTCGCCTCGACGAGTAGCCTCGGCAGAATTTGAAGGGCATAGTCCTTAAAAGCGTATGTCGGACCGTGCCAGAGCTCCAAAAAGGAAAGTCGTTCGCTCACCCTCGTGACATGGCCCGCGCGGTTGTTAAAGCGTGAGTCCATATAGACTTCGTTGGTGGTTTTTGTGAGGAAATCATCGTCATAATCGGTTAAAAACAACTTTAGAACGTTGTAGGCAATGCGATCATAGGGCATGTTGCAGAGATTTTTAACGTCTAACGTCGGGAAGTCGCTTGGCACAAAAAGTCCGCCGTCCTCACAAAGCCCCGCAATAATTGCCTCGGCCGAGCTGTAAAGTCTATCGTTACCTCGTGTAGAATGATATTTCATCTTGTATGTCCTTTCAAAAAGCCGCCTTTATTATTGTATGAGTAAACTCCATCATCTCATTAAAGCTGACAAATGCGACATCAAATCGGATTTTATTATTGAGCAGGTTGTTTTGTTGTAAATACGTCGTCGCGGCAAGCCGTACACGCCGCTGTTTTTGTTTTGTGACGGAGTATTCGATGGGAACAAGGCTGTTGTCTTTCCTCGCCTTGACCTCTATGACGACAATGTTGTCCCCTTTTCGAGCTATGATGTCGGTTTCACCCTGTGTGGTGTGGTAGTTTTGAGAGATAATTGCGTACCCGTCCCTTTTATATTGGGTGCAAATATACTGTTCTGCGAGATCGCCTATCTCTTTTTTAGTCATCACTCAAAACCTTTTTTAAAAAACTACGGCGATAGAAATGCTCAACACCGTGCTCTTTTATCATTTCATAATGAATTTTTGTGCCGTACCCTTTATGCCTTGCGAGCTGATATTGAGGATACTGTCGATCCAACTCTTTCATATACCGATCACGAGTCACCTTTGCGAGGATCGATGCGGCGGCGATTGCGGCACTCACCGCGTCCCCTTTTATTACCGCTCTGCCGTCGCAGGGGAGCTCGGGGAGCTTGTTGCCGTCCACAAATACAAAGTCAGGTGGTATGCTCAGCTGTTCGACAGCCTGCCTCATTCCGAGTAGAGTGGCATTGAGTATATTAATATCGTCGATAACATTATTATCAATCAGCGTGACGCTGTAGGCGAGTGCGCTGTTAATAATCTCATCATAGAGTAGCTCCCGTTTTTTTTCGCTGAGCTTTTTGCTATCGTTGACATTTAGTTCCTGCGAATAATCAAGAATTACCGCCGCACAGCAAACAGGACCACACAACGGTCCGCGCCCTGCCTCGTCCACACCGCATAGGTTGAGACTGGCGGCGCCGTTCTCTAAATCATAATTATACAGGGGGTTGTTCAAGTGTAATCCTCCCAAACTTTGCGGCGCGAAATTCGTCGATGACCATTATTGCGGTGCGTTCGAGATCGATCTCACCACCACGGATAAGCATCCCTCTGCGGCGACCAATCTCCTCCAAAAGCTCGTACATCGGCAGTGATAGAGCCTCGGGCGGAAGTTTAAATCGCTCACAGAGCCTATTGCTTTCCAGCGAGGCGAGTTCAAAGAGCAGGTTTGCCGCGAGTTCCTCCCTGCCAATGATGTCGTCATTTATCGAGCCGATAAAGGCAAGGTTGGAGGCGACAACATTGTCCTCGAATTTCGGCCATAGCAGGCCCGGAACATCGACGAGGTCAAAGCCTTTGAGATTAATTCGCTGTAACCCGCGTGTCACTCCCGGTTTGTCGGCGGCTCTTGCCTTGGCACTGCCACAGAGTAGATTGATAAGGGTGGATTTTCCTACATTCGGGATGCCGCAAACCAGTATAGACATGCTCATTCCAACAATGCCTTTGGCTCGGCGACGTTCGTGTATAGTCTCGGTGACCTTTTGAAGTGCGCCGAACACAGCCTTTGATGAGGACGGGGACTTTGAGGAGATCGCAACGGCGGTCTCATTCCTGCCGAGGTAGGAAAGCCAACGGTCGGTTGTGTGTTTGTCTGCAAGATCTGCTTTGTTAAGGACATACAGCTTTGGCTTGTCGACAATTAGCTGTGCAAGCTTCGGATTCTGGCTGGAAAAAGGTATGCGCGCGTCCAGTAGGACAATAACGGCATCAATACTCGGCAAAACTTTTTCCACCGCGCGAAAGGTCTTGGTCATATGACCGGGGAACCATTGAATGTTCATAATTATAAAACTCCCAGCCTATAAAACGGCCAAATTCTCATCACTGCCTTGCCCATGACACTGCGCTCGTCCACCTCACCAATTTCCGAGCTACGGCTGTCTTTTGAATTTTGTCGATTGTCGCCCATCACAAAGATGTGACCCTCACCGACCGTGAAAGGATAACCGATGTCGTCCACCCGGTTTGTAATGCCGGCGATATACGGCTCATCGATAATTTCGCCGTTGATGGTGACGGCATTTGTTTCGGGGTCGATATCGACTACATCTCCACCGAGCGCTATGACACGCTTGACGAGAGGCTTCCCTGTCCCGGAGTAGCTGTCGAGCACCACAACATCGCCGCGTTCGGGGGTATAGGCGACACTGCGGATAATCAGTCGGTCGCCTTCGATAAAGTTAGGCTCCATAGATGCACCCTGCACCACCACCAATCGAAAGAAAAATAAGAACACAAAGATGATAACGACGGCACAAAAGACCAGCGCATCAATCCACTCGAAGAAATCTCTGTTAAATTTTGATGTATCCCGCATTAAAAATAAATCCTAAATAAAAGAAAATCCCATCACACCTCATCACCTAATATCCGGCGAGATGGTATGATGGGTTTTAAAATAGCAAAGTGTGAGACTATTTGCTCGCTCTGTGTCTGATTTGCTCCTTGACCTTGGCTGATTTACCGGTACGCTCACGCAGATAGAAAAGTTTTGCTCTGCGAACCTTACCGAAACGCACTACGGTAACGCTCTCCACAAACGGGGAGTGGATCGGGAATACACGCTCAACGCCCACGCCATAAGAAGTACGGCGGACGGTGAATGTCTCGTTGATATCGCCGTGTTTTCTGGCGATGACAGTACCCTCAAAAGCCTGAACACGCTCGCGCTCGCCCTCCTTGATGCGCACGCTGACACGCACGGTGTCGCCGACGCTGAAAGACGGGAGCTCCGCTTTCTTGCTGTCCTGTGTGATGAGTTTAATTGCGTCCATTGTCATGATAGAACCTTTCTGCACATTCCGTGCGGCCTGCAAAGGAGGTTTAGCGTCGCGCCTGCAAAGTGTCGAGAGACAACAAAGCGCCCCTGCATCCTCCCCGTAAGACTGTTGCGACATTCATAAAACATTTAGTTCAGAGGACTGTCGATATATATTTTGCTCTTTAGCAAACGGTGCTTTGATATAATATCATATTTTGGGGAAAAATGCAAGTGTTTTCGATAAATATTTTTGAAAATGCGCTTTTGACATAGTGTATTAGTTGATTGGTTTCCCTGTTTTATGCAGTGCTGTCGCCTCGGCGGTTGCGGCGTAATTGTTTATATTTATATCTATACCGAGCATCAGCTCAAGATCCTGCGCGGTGAATGCGCGCCCCGATACGGTGCCGTTGCCCTTATCATCTAAATCCTCGCTAAGCTCTAACTTTTCACCGTTTTTATACACCTCAAAGTCGACAAAATAGCTGTTGTCACCGAGGGTGAGTGTGGCCTCATAGCTGTCATCGCCAATTGTCCACCATGCGGTTTTGTCAAAACTACTGTATTCACCACCGACCGCCTCGACAAGGTGTTTGAAGGCCCCTTTATCAAAATAGTTGTACTCCTTTATCGACTCCTGACACGGGTCGAGTGTGTCTATCCAGTATAAATCATCGTCCGGATCGTAGGATAGGGAGTATATAAAGCCCTCTTCCTCGCCGCCGACGACAAAATTTTGCCCGACAAGAGTGACATATTCCGATGGGTATTTATAGAGCAGTTCGTCCGGCAGATCATAATATTGCTCGGAGTCAGAGCGAACATTATAGACAAACTCACGTTCCATCTCGTTAAAAACCTGCTCGGCTTCAAGGCGCATATCAGATTTATTGCTAAGCCTTATCTCGCTGACGGTGTATCGCCAGTCCTCTTGCCAATTGTCGGTGTCGAGATGTTTTAGATCCGGTTTTAGTTTTATGGAAAAAATAAAAGAGGAATAGGAGTGGCGTCCCGAGCTCACATAGTCATACTCAAGCTGCAAGATGTTATCGATTTTATCTATTGCCTCGGCGGCGTTTTGCATTTCATTATGGTCGGTTAAATAGAGATAGATGTCGGATGGATACAACATGTAGTCAATAAGATGCGCATTTAATACGGCAGTAATTGCATTGTGTTTGTGCTCTGCCATACTCTCGATATAGTCGTCGTTAATGTTTTTATCATAAAAAATCGACTCCGAGGCATCGAACCAGACATGGGAGGTGTAGGTGTAAACCGAGAAATCGAGCCCGTTTTTGTCGAGGAACACATATTCATACATAAGATTTTCTTCGTCGGAGTTGTCAGGATACTCTAATGTGTCTATGTGCTCTATCTCACCGCCAAAGACATCGGTGGCATAGTCAAGCACCTCCTCCTTGCTATAATATACCGGTTCGATATGGCAAGAATAGAGGGTCAGCAATGCAGCGTTAAGCAAAAGCGTCACAAGTATTTTAGGGAAAATATTTTTCATATAAATATTATAGCAAAGCTTCAGGCGGTTTTCAAGTGCAATATAACGTTTGTTTAAGATATGTGAATTACGAAAAGTTATGTTTTTTATAAAAAAAATAAAAAAAGGTATTGACAAATCTCGCAAGCTATTGTATGATATTAAGCGTACCTTTGACGGGAGTTTAGCTCAGCTGGGAGAGCATCTGCCTTACAAGCAGAGGGTCACAGGTTCGAGCC
>CAYJMO010000002.1:62590-65239 GCA_964371365.1 uncultured Oscillospiraceae bacterium | reverse complement strand
AGGCGAAATTTCTGCTCGGCAATCTCATGTCGTTTTTCAAGTTGAATGACTATAATTCAGAGCTTGACGGATTGTGACCTAATCCTCCTGCGCAAACGGTCGTGGTTCATCACTTTCAAGCTTTTGCCTGCCGTCACCGTCACACTGTCGGCAGACGGTACGATACCCACAGTACTCACAACTCTTTTTGCCATTTTTTTTGACATAGGGTATCGCATCAAAACTGCCATCCCTCATCTCACCGGCAATGTCGTTAATGAGCTCGTCTATGTGGCGCTTTATCCTTGCCCCTTTTGCCCTGTCAAAAAGACGGTTTTCCTGCACCGACAGAAAACTGCCATCCGCCTTTTGTCGTATGTTTATAAACTCGCCACCCATCGCGCCGACCACCTTGTTTTCACTCAACACCGCACCGTCATAGCTGTAAAATGGTCTGCCACCGACGTGAGACGGTCGATTTTTGAGATAAAAAGCCCCTGCCGGCGTCTCGGTCGTCTGACCTGCATAGAAAAGATACAAAAACAGCTGTATGTCGATCCCATCCAGCACGTCTTTGAGGGAAAAGTCTTTGCTGCCGGTCTTGTAGTCCACCACCCGAATAAACCACTCACCGTCCAGCTCACACCCATCAATTCTGTCCACCAGACCACGCAGGGTTAATTTAAGACCACAGGGGGTGTCAATCACCTGTTCAAGACGCGTCTCAAATCGAAGTGGACGAAAAATCGAGCTCTCCTGCTCTTTCCTCAAGAACAGTATTAGTTGCAAAGCCGAGCTGGCAAGACGTTTAATAATAAATCTGTCCTTGGTGGAGAGTTCCGACCCGAAAAGCCCTCCGATAATATCGACGGAATGTCGCTCACACAACTCGGCAAGTTCGGTAGCGGCAACCGATGTCAACTCCGGATGCTCGCTCAATATCCGCTCCATTATGGTGTGGATAAATGTTCCGGCGATGTCGGCGGACAGCTCTAATCGTCGCACCGGCTCTATCCTCATGAGGTGTTGCATCAAAAAGCTAAATCCACAGTTACGGTAGCCGGATATTCGCCCTGCCGAGAGCGAGAGGTTTTGCAGTAGTAGCTCAATGTTTCTTTGTTGTTTTAGGTCAAAACAGGGTGTGTCCCCCGCCGAGCTTATGACACTGCCGAGGCTCCCTTGCCCTGCATCGGTAAGTGCCTGTTTTAGATAGAGTGCGCGGACCTTGTCTATATGTAGCGAGCGAGACATTAAAACCCCTGCCGCGCCCACCGTCGCCACCTCATCGAGCGGCGAGGAAATCCTTGGGGGTGTTATGTGTGCTATAGGAATCAGTGCCGTGGAAAGTTTCGCGCCGTTTTTTGTAATGTAGCTGATATGAAGTCGATCGCTCGGGGTACACACCGTTCGATAGAGATAGAGGTCCTCCAACATTACTCGGTTTAGATATAGTCCCGGTAGCAACATATCCTGCCCTGCGAGCATCTCTCGGTCGGCGTGGTTCAAAAGTCCCGACGCCCCCACCTCGGCAGGGAACACTGTGCTGTTCACCCCAAGCATGTAGAGTGTCTTAATGCCGTCCCCCACAATCCTGTCCGGTTGATACACACACACCGAGTCCTTGACCCTCGGGATGCTGTGAAACTCAGTATTTTGAAGCAGAATGGTATAGAGATGGCGCAGTTCCTTTATGTCGGTATCAAAGCTTTCGGCGAGGGTGTGCAGTTCCTCCAGAACACCTATAATTAGGTTGTACTGCCTTATCTGCTCCTCTCCCTCTATTCCGGCATCGACACCGAGATTTTGCATGGTCTCATAGACAGCGCTTGTAACCTTATTCCCTTTGTCGAGAATCGGGGACAGCATTTCCATCAGCCGTTCTCGCACCTTTTCGCCGTCATACCAGCGTTTGTCAACATCCTCCGCAGTCATCTTCACCCCTTCTCGCCAGTCGGCGGCGGTGGGGTTAAAGCGGAGTATCCAGTCCTGTAGGCTTGCTATCTCCTGCCGTGTCAACTCACACAGGTCGGTGTCAAGCAGGGCGAGCAGGTCATCGGTGGAGAGGGATATCCGTAGAGACAAAAGAGAGTACACCAGTCGAGCCGGCGCACAAAAACGCAGCTCGTTGGGTCGATCAAGGTAGACCGGTATGTCAAAAAGGTCAAAACAGCGCAGTATCTCGCCGTAGTAGTCCTCCACACTTCGCATGACTATCGCGATGTCACGATATCTCGCACCGGCGCGCACCTCGGCATGGATTGCCGCCGCAACCGACAGCACCTCCTCTGCAAGATCATCAAAGGGAGTGAGTGTTAGATCATTAAATCTACTCGGCAGGTCGACAGGCTCTCCCGATAACAGTAGATTCATGCATTCAAGATCGCCGTCTGCACGGTGGTTCTCTACTAACACGGTGGGGGTCTCAACCCTCACATCGTTGGTGGAGGCTATGCGCAAAAGTCGCCCTGCCGCACGGTGTACCGTCTCAAAAAAACTCTGTTCCTGCACCCATTGTGACGGCATACAAAAGGCGGCACAGATGTCACGCCTCTCGTTCATAAGTGAACTTAAAACGCTGTATTCCGGTGCAGTAAAGCCGTTGAACCCGTCGATAAAAATGGCTGTGTCGGCTAAAAATTCCGGGTGAGACTCTATCTGCTGGGCGGCGGC
>CAYJMO010000002.1:52250-62580 GCA_964371365.1 uncultured Oscillospiraceae bacterium | reverse complement strand
CAGGGTGTCCTGTGGCTCTCGTCTGCCGACTAAAATCTCATCATAACAGCTGTAAAGGAGTGCTATGTCACGCAGTTTATCGCTGTTCGCCACCTCAAAAAGTTGTTTTGGAGTGCACCCCATCTTTAGCTCTTTAATTATATCGGCGAGCAGGGCATAAAAGCCCGGGCTGTAGCTGTCGGCGGTGTAGTATTTGAGCTGACCTTTGAGGGTGTTCATTGCGGCGCGGCAGAGCGTGGCGCGCAGTGCCTCCCCCACCGTGGGTAGTGCACCGCCATAGGTCTGTACGCACAGTCGCGCAATCCGTCCGAAATCGGCGACCGTTATGTAGTGACCCAATCTCTCACCGAAACGACGAAGCACCGTGAGCTCAACCGACGAGGTGAACTGCTCCGGAATCAACAAAAGGGAGCGTTTCCCCTCTACCGCGCGCTGTTCTATCCTGCGGTAAATCTCATGTGTCTTACCACTGCCGCACCGTCCAAATATCAAGGACAGCATTTTTACCCTCCTCTACTCCCCAAAAATCTTCTGTACAACCTCCAGTGTCTTAAACTTTATCTCATAATCGCCGGTTATCAGACCTATCTCCTCCTCGTCATACATACTCTCGACCACCGTCTCCCCCTCGACACTCGGCAGACAGAGCGGTGGGAACAAAACGCACCACCAGTTATGACCCTGTGCCTCGCCTAACTCTATGCGAACCGCGTTATAGTGCCCTGCCGGCATGGTGAAATCTTCATAGGCGGTGGTGTCGAAGTACATGCGTGTGGTGATGGCACTGACCTCATAGTCCAGCGAAAGCTCGGCAAGGGTATCGGCGGCGATGCTCTCGATAAGCGGCAGATGACTCTGCGCCGAGAGTATGGCTATATCCTTACTCTTTGAGGTGGTGAAAAGGTCGCCCGTCCCCTCGAGCAGTGCATCACGCACCGCTAATTTTGCCGACTGATCCACCTCGTCGTCGGAATGTGCGACGATATGTAGTCTTAACGTCTCCTCCTCGATACCCTGTGACGTATCGTAAAAACGAAAAAAATCTCCGAAAAGTACACATAGCGCAAACGCCGCTATGACCGCACGCTCTAAAACCATCATGACATATCCTCCTGTTTATCTGTGATAGGAGGATTGCCCTGTTTTTGCTCGGTTATTCACAAAACTTATCTTTAAAATTATCCCAAAATCTCGACACCATTCTTGATCGGTTGCAGTAGCCATGCGGTTCCATTAAAATCATCACACGCAATCTTAGCCGTCTCATGATCAAGAAAAACTCCGAACACCGCCGCGCCACTGCCGGTCATCATCGCCTTTTTTGCGCCGAGCGATAACAGTTGATGTTTCGTCGAGTCGATATCGATAGAGGTTGAAAACTCCATGTCGTTTGAAAAATGTCGATAGAAGTCGTCGTTGCAGAGCGCTTTTATCGCACGAGACGTGTCGGCGGCGATATCGGTGCCGATGTCGTCAAAACGACGGTATGCCTCGGCGGTGGAAACGCCTTGCCCTGCCATGGTGACCACAAAATAGCAGTTCGGCAATTTGTCAATCGGTGTCAAAATATCCCCGACCCCCTGCACACGGCAGAGCCCTCCGATTATGCATACCGGCACATCACTGCCAACCTTTATGCCAATCTTGCAAAGTTCGTCGGTCGAGAGATCGGTGTCGTAAAGTCGGTTAAGCCCAACCAGCACACCTGCGGCATCGGCAGAACCTCCCCCCATACCGGCACCGACCGGCACGTTCTTTTTGATATCTATCGAGACACCGCCCTTTGTATCGGTTGCGGCAAAAAAGCTCTCGGCGGCGCGATAGGCGGTGTTTCGCGCGTCGGTGGGTATGTCTGCTTTATCGCAAACAAGGGATATATCGCACGCCTTTGTCAGTGTAATATTTTCATACAGATCCACCCCAACACAGAGCATGTCGAGGGTGTGGAGTGACCCTTGAATTCCGGTTATACCCAGTGTAAGGTTCAGCTTTGCCGCCGCCCTGAGTGATATTTTATCCATTAAACAGCTTAAACCTCTTTATGTCGATAGCCTTCACAGGACACATCTCGTGACAGCAAAAGCATCTTATGCAGTCCTTTTTGTGGATAAACGCCTTTTTATTCTCCATCGTGATTACATCCTTAGGGCATATCTCGGCGCACTTTGCACAGCCGATACACTCACGTTTATTAATAACCGGACGGGGTGCAACCGCCTTGACAATCCGCGGCATGAAAGGTTTTAAAAAACGCGGCACACGATTTTCAAAGGTAATTTGCAGGTGAGAGGTGGGCAGCTTGTAGTCCTTCGCGACAGAGAAATCCGCCGGATTTTGCAGCAATTCAAGGGAAAAGTCGGAACATAGTCCGCGACCTTTTGCCGCCACGAGGTATGGGATATCCTCTATCGGTGCACCGATATATTCGGCACATACAACGTCTATATCATATGTGCTCTCACCCGCTATCAACATACCTACCTGCCTCGGGGTGCCACCAGCAGGGCCGTCCCCCTCCATTGCGGTTATTGCATCGACAATATTCATGTCCGGATTAATAAGCTCGGCGACATCGCAAAGCATCTCGCCAAACATCTTTTTGTCGGGAAAACGCATGTGCAATTCCGCCTTTAACAGCCCCGGTATGGTA
This sequence comes from uncultured Oscillospiraceae bacterium, assembly GCA_964371365.1. Lineage (GTDB taxonomy): Bacteria > Bacillota > Clostridia > Oscillospirales > Ruminococcaceae > CAYJBH01. The sequence continues at coordinate 59,930 of CAYJMO010000002.1, read as the reverse complement.
CCAAAAAGGTTTTTTGTGGCGCAGGTGAGGTTGACCATTGCATGGGTTTTAAGTTTTGGCAGGTTTATAATAAAGTCCGCTTCCGCAATCGGTCGCAGTATGGTGAACTCGTGAGCGCACACACCGTCCGTCTTAAGCGCGACACTCTCATAGTCCTCGCCGTACCGCACACCGAGCCGCTCACATACCTCGGCAAGACCGCTTGCTTTGTATATGCCCATCATGACCTTTTCGTTGTAGATTCCACCTGCCGAGTCGATAACAAATATATCGTTCACACCACGGTTTTTTAGCGCAACAATCACCGCCTCCACCAACGCAGGATGAGTGGTGACCGCCGCTTCGGGTCCATGTTTTGCGAGCAGATTCGGCTTTATGACCACCTTATTTGTGGGCGAAAGTCGCCCTGCCGCCGGCAATGTCTTGAAAATCTCCTCCACCGCCGAGCTCACCGCCCCGAGGTCATAGTCCTCAACCTTTTTAATTAAAACCTTATCGTATTTCTTCACTATCTTTCCCCCTTCTTTTCAATCTCGTCATATATCTTAAGATAACTGTTATACCTACTCTTATGGATAACGCCGTCTTCCACGGCACATCGCACCTCACAGCCGTCCTCCTTTCGGTGGGAACAGTCGGCGAAACGACAGGTGTTAGCATACGGTGAAAATTCAAAAAACAGTCCGGCAAGCTCCTGCGAACCTGCGTCACACATCATGGAAAAGGACAACGAGGAAAAACCTGCCGTGTCGGCAATAAACCCACCGCCGGTCAGTGGTAACAGCTCCGCCTCACGTGTTGTATGTACACCGCGCCCGAGCTTTTTACTGATAGGTGCGGTCGGCCGGTCGGTGCCATAAAGACGGTTCATCAACGTGCTTTTCCCGACGCCTGTGTTGCCGGCAAGCACCGAGATCTTGTCCTTTGCAAGGTTGAGTATCTCATCATCGCCCTCCCCTGCAATCACTACACGATGTTTTGTGGATTTGTATATCTCAACGAGCTCCCTCGCGTGTTTAATGTCCGACTTTGTTATGACGAGTATCACCTCCACTCCGAGATATACTCCGGTGGCTATCATGGTATCGAGTAGGAAGGGCGATGTTCTCGGCTGGGTGGTGGAGGCGACTAAAAACATGCGCTCTACATTCGCAACAGGGGGACGGATAAATCTATTCTTTCGCGGCAGTATCTCGGTTATGACATGGGTGAAACCCTCACCGTTTTCCGCTATCTCTATTTTGCAAAGATCACCTGCAATCGGCTTTTCTCCCTTTTCACGAAAGAGCCCCCTCGGTTTAGCTGTAACAAGACCAAAAGGCGTACAGAGGGAATAAAATCCCCCCACGCCTTTTAATATAATATTATCTGAATTTGATCTTGGCATACTATCCGAGATAGACTGCATAAGCAATATAGTTGCTGGTTGAGTTACCGGGTGCGGGATTCTGCCAACAGATAGTGCCCGCCGTTCCGCCCGGTTGATCGTAATCGTCGTCATATATCAGGGCGAGGGTCGGATTTGCCGCCTGAGCATCTGCCGGAACCATTCCGGTTATGTTCGGGATAATAATGTCTCCACCGGTAGATGAGCTCGGTGCAGCTGCGACCACGACACTAACCTGAGAGTTACGTTCCACCTCACTGTCCGGCTCCGGCGTCTGGCTTATTACAGTTCCGACCGGTAGTGAACCATCCGGCGAGTAGATTATACTTCCCATCAGCAACTGGTGGCGAAAGAGCAGTTCCTGCGCCTCGTCCACAAGCATATTTTTAATGTCCGGCACGGTGGTGTCACCGTCCGACGGTATGGTGGACACCGCAAGTGTTATGGGGCTGCCGCTCGAGAGCTCCGTTCCGACTGCAGGGTCGGTCCACATGGCATAACCGTATGGCACCTGCTCCGATTCGTCTACAGTGTATTCAATATTGACGATAAGCCCGAGGTCGCTGAGCATACGTTGTGCGTCGGAACTCTTCTGGCCGAGCAGTTCCTGCGGCACTGTCACTATCTCGATACCCTTGCTGACCTGAATCGTCACCGCGGCATTTTCCTTGACTTTTTTAGGTGCTTTTGGATACTGGTTGACTATATATCCCTCGGCATATTCGTTGCTATATACCTCCTCAACCATAAATCTAAAATCATACTCTGCGCTGACATCCTCATAGGAGTGACCGATAAATGTCGGAATATCTACGTCCTCATAGCTCGCAAAGAGTGGGTTGCCGGAAAGATTAAAGATGATAAAGACCAGCACACCACATCCGATGGCAAACGCCACCGAAAGGCCGAGCATTATCGGGATGACAACGCCGCCTATTGTCTTTTTCTTGGCCTTTTTCTGTGTCACTACACGTTCCTTTACGCTCTGGCGTTTGACGTTGCTCTTGGTGGTCACCTTGTCGATAAACTTGGTTTGCGTGTCGTCCTTGGATAGGTAGGTATACTCGAACCGGATGCTCGGGTTGCGTTTAAACTCCTCTATGTCGGCGCGCATGGTGGCGGCGCTGGCATAGCGGTCGCGCGGTTCTTTCGCCATGGCGCGCATGGTGATCTCCTCTAACGGCTCCGGAATCTCGGGGTCGATATCACGCGGACGTATGGCGGTGTCGCTGATCTGTTTTATCGCGACCGAGACGGCGCTCTCCGCCTCAAACGGAAGCATACCGGTGAGCATCTCATACAGCATTACGCCGACAGAATATATGTCCGCTTTGGGGTCGGTGGTGTCGCCCTTTGCCTGCTCCGGGCTGATGTAGTGAACAGAACCTATCGCCTTTTCGGTCATGGTGCGTGAATCACTGCGTGACAGACGTGCGATGCCGAAGTCCATCACCTTGATACTGCCGTTCTGCATAAGCATAATATTATGCGGCTTGATATCGCGGTGAACAACCCCTTTTTCATGTGCGTGGCTAAGCGCCGAGAGTATCTGCTCGGTGAAAAAGACCGCAATCTTCCATTTGAGCTTCCCGCCTGACTTTTCGATATAGTCGGCGAGTGACATACCCTCCACAAACTCCATCACGATGTACTGGATAGACTCCGAAACACTCACGTCATAGACCTTGACGATGTTGTCGTTATTAAGTAACGATATTGCCTTGCTCTCGTTTTTAAAGCGGCGCACCAACTCCGGGTTGTTTAAAAACTCATCCCGAAGTATCTTAACCGCGACAGTCTGCCCATTTTGCAGGTCGGTAGCCTTATAGACGTTCGCCATGCCGCCCACGCCACAGAGTGCGAGCAGTTCATATCGTCCGTCCAGTCTTTTTCCTATAATCTCTTTTGAAACCATTATAAAACTATCCCTATACTATACTTTACTCGGCATTGCCAAAACAACGACCGTAATATTGTCAAATCCTCCGCCGGTTTTGGCAAGCTTTATCAGCTTTTCCGGCGTGTCAAAAAAGGGGCTTGTCCCTAAAATCATCTGTATCACCGATTCATCGGCGCAGTTGGTAAGTCCATCACTGCAAAGCAGTAGTTTATCGCCAGGGGAGAGCTCGTATGCACTGTAGTCAAGGTCGATATTCTCGCTAACCCCAACCGCACGAGTTATGAGGTTCTTCTTTGGATGGAGTTTCGCCTGTTCCGCCGAGATGTTACCATTCTCCATCAAATCCTGCACGATGGAGTGATCACGAGTGAGCTGTTGCAGTATATTATTGCGCAGAAGATAACATCGGCTGTCCCCGACATTAATCAGGTGTAGTATGCTGTCCTTGATGACTACGCAGACGAGGGTTGTCCCCATTCCGGATTTTTCTCGATCACGTTTTGCGAGGGAGTGTATTTCAGAGTTGCCGACCACCACCGCATCAAACATCAACTTTTTTATATCTCCTACTCCGCCGACGCTCGGCAATTTTTCATAGAGTAGATCCTCGATGCTGTTGGAGAGTATCTCGCTGGCAAGCCGTCCGCCGTTCGCACCCCCCATGCCGTCACAGACAAAGGCGAACGCAATACCACAGGGCAATCTCGCGGCGCGAAAGTTGTCCTGATTTTCGGTGCGTCTGCAGCCTATATCGGTCCTACCGGCAATGTTCAAATTTATCTCTCCGAGTTCTCGTTTATATTTTACTACAAATTCTTTCTGCGTAGTTGACCGCACGCTGCCTCTATCTCTGCCCCGAGTCGCCGACGGATAGTGCATTGCAACCCTAATAAGGTAAGGCGTTTTTCAAACTCTCTCGCGGCGGCGTCATGGTTAGTATTCTCACCGTCGATGGAGTTGAGTGGTATGAGGTTTATATGCACGCCCTTGCTACGAAACATCTCGCAAAGTCGCTCTGCATCCTGTTCGGTATCGTTCTCGCCCGATACAACCGCGTATTCTATCGACACCCGCCGTCCTGTAACCTCACCATATCTGTAAAGCGCATCGAGCAGTTCGTTAAGAGGGTATCTTCGAGCTATCGGCATCACCTTTACCCGTTCGTCATCGGTGGTGCGGTGGAGCGAAATCGATAGGGTGAGCGATAATTTTTCGTCACTAAGTCGCTCTATCTGAGGCACAAGACCCGAGGTGGAGAGGGTGATATTCCTCCCAGCTATATTATAACCGGACTCATCACTCAGTAAACGCAAAAATTTGACGACATTGTCATAGTTATCGAGCGGTTCTCCTATCCCCATCAGCACAAGGTGGCGAGGCGGCTTGTCACAGAGGGAGGCGATGAGGTAGACCTGCGAGAGCAGTTCACCGACGGTCATATCCCTAACAAACCCTGCCTTTGCCGAGGCGCAAAAGACGCAACCCATTTTACAGCCGACCTGTGTCGAGATGCAAAGACTGTCGCCATGTCGATGGTGCAACAGCACCGCCTCGACCGCGTTGCCGTCCGACAGACGCAAAAGATACTTTTTTGTCCCCTGTTCGTCGGTCTGGCAGAGTGCAACACTCGGATAGTCATAGATAAACTCGTTATTAAGGCGTTCAATAAGCGCCGAGGGCAGGTTTTTTGCATCGGATAGGTTAGGTATACGTTTTGCGTGCAACCAGTCAAAAATTTGTTTTGCGCGAAACTTCGGTTCACGGAGCTCATTTAAGGTTATGCACAGCTCTTCCATGGTGAGTGACAAGAGTTCTTTTTTTTCGCTCATGTAGTTCCCCATTAAGTTATTTTAGCATATTTTTTCTAAAAAAGCCACAAAAAAACCATCAAAAATTTTGCCATCCGGAAAAAAAGTTATATGTCCGTCGCCGATCTCGGCATTTGGTGGTGGTTTTAACGGTATTTCGAGCGGTTTCATCTGTGGGTTTTCTCGCAAAAATATCTCGATCTGCCCCTCATTTTCCTCACGGGAGAGGGCACAGGTGGAGTAGCATAGCACACCTCCGACACGCAGTGCCGACACGGCATTTTTAAGTATATCCCGTTGCACCTTGACAAGGGGTGCGGTGTCGAGCGAAGATGCACGTATCTGTGCTCGTTTAGACAAAACGCCTGTGCCGGTGCAGGGCACATCGCAGAGCACCGCATCAAATTCGCCGCTCGGCACGCCTTTTGTCGCATCGTTTTGGACGATACTCACATTCTCAAGCCCGAGCCGTCCGACAAGTCCCTCGATGGTGGACAGACGATTATGATGCAGTTCGGCGGCGGTCACCCTTTCCGCCGACAATGCAAGCACGGCGGTCTTGCCACCCGGTGCGGCGCAGAGGTCGAGGACATTTTTAGGTTTTTTTGACAACAGTATCTGAGCGGCAAGGACCGATGTTGTGCTTATCACATGGAACAATCCCTGCTCAAAAGCCGTTGTCCTGACCGGCGGTTCCCCCTCACAGATAAGGGTGTTATCCGCAAATCCAAGACGAGCCACAACCCCCTCGGCTGACAATAACTCGATAAGCTTGTCGACGGTTGTGCGCTTGATGTTGACATAGATACAGCAGTTGGCACGTCGCGCGGAATTTTCGGCTATGTCGAGATATCGCTCGGGATAGCTCTTTTCCCATATAGCGAGGATGTCGGGGTGTATGCTGTATTTAAGATACGTCTTGTCCGGTATCGAGGCTGTTTTTACACGGCGCAGCACCGCATTGACCATGCCGGCGGCGCTGGACTTTCTATAGGTTCGGCAGAGCTTTACCCCCTCGCTTATTGCGGCATAGTCCGGCACCTTGCACATGTATAACAGCTGGTAGGCGGTCATACGAAGGATGCAGAGAACCTCGACATCCAACCTTTTTAGCCCACCCTTGACGAGAGTTGCAAGAATATAGTCGAGGGTGATCTCTCGCTCTAAACTGCCATAGAAAAGCGCTGTGACAAAGGAGGTCTTGGCCCTGTCAAGTTCCGGTGGCAATGACAACATCAGAAGATTGGCAAAGCCGCCTTTCTCGGCGCGGATAAGCAGGTCGCACGCCGTCTTTCGTTCGTTAATCAATCCCGACGCCTCAACAAAAGCAGGCGCAGTAGTGTCACAAGCGAGGTGGCAAGAGCGGCAACATAGGTAAGCGCGGCGGCGGACAACACACTCCTCACACCGCGGCTCTCCTCCTCATTGACGTAGCCATTCTCGCTCAAAACGGCGATGGCACGGGACGAGGCGTTAAACTCAACCGGCAGAGTCACAATCTGAAAAACGGTGACAAAAGCAAAAAGTATAATGCCGATGCCGATAAGCATCTCGAACGCCGGTAGGATAAGTCCGATGACAACAAGCGGCATGGATAGCGCAGAGCCTATCCGACTGACCGGAATTATCGCCTCACGCAGTCGTATCGGTGCGTAGTTTTGGGCGTGTTGTATGGCATGTCCTGCCTCATGTGCCGCAATCCCGAGTGCCGCCACCGACGACGAACCATAAACCCCTTGTGAAAGGCGAATAACGTCGTTCTTCGGGTCGTAGTGGTCGGTTAGGTTGCCGGCAATCTGCTCAATGCGAATGTTGTGCAGTTCATTGCGGTCCAGTATGGCGCGCGCCGCCTCGGCACCGGTCATGCCACGCACACTGCCGACCTTGCTATATTTTTTGTAGGTTGAATTGACCTTAAACTGCGCCCACATTGCAAAGATAAAGGTGGGGATAGCAAGCATAATATAGGTCGCATCAAATCCGAATAGATAATAGTCTAACATGGTTTTTCCTTTTTTGGGTTTATATTGTATAGCGATTTTATCGGCATGTGTTGTAGGGACATTCACTCCCCCTTAATCTTCTCCCAATAGGCCTTCGCCGCCTGTTCCGTTTTATTATTCCCAAAACTGTAGTATTTTCTACCCACAAGTCCGTCCGGAAGATATTGTTGTTTTACGTAGTTGTTCTCATAGTCGTGGGGGTAGATATATGCAGGGGCGGTTTTGCCCTGTTGCAGGTTGTCAAGATGTCGAGGGAAGTCGCCATAGCCGCCGCGACGCACGTCCGACATAGCCGCGTCTATTGCCGCCTCGGCAGAATTTGACTTCGGAGCAGTGGCAAGCAGTATCGCCGCCTCGGCAAGTGGTATCCTCGCCTCCGGCAGACCGAGTTGCAGTGCGCTGTCGCATAACGATTTGACTATCGGTGCCGCCATAGGATAGGCAAGCCCGATATCTTCGGCACATATGACTAAAAGCCGTCGTATCGGCGAGATTATATCCCCTGCCTCAATAAGGCGTGCAAGGTAGTGCAGTGCCGCGTTTTCGTCGCTACCCCTTATCGACTTTTGCAGTCCCGACAAC
>CAYJMO010000002.1:4160-52240 GCA_964371365.1 uncultured Oscillospiraceae bacterium | reverse complement strand
AGTGGTTATCGCCGTTTTTATCATAACTTCCGGCGGAGTTGCGGATAATCTGGGCGACCATCTGCTCCGATATAACCTTTTCACCGACCGAGAGCAGAAGCGAGAGGGATAAAAGCGCCTTTCTCATATCACCGCCACTGCCGGCGGCGAGCATCTCGAGTGCCGTCCCCTCAAAGGTGACATCCTCACCCGATTTTATAACCGCGCGGTTAAGCCCGTGGGTGATGTCCCCCACCTCGAGTGGCAGAAATTCAAAGACTAAGCATCGTGACAGCAGTGCACCGTAGACATAAAAATAGGGGTTTTCGGTGGTGGAGGCGATAAGCGTTATGTCCCCACTCTCCACCGATTCAAGGAGTGATTGCTGTTGTTTTTTGTTGAGATACTGTATCTCGTCGAGGTATAAAAGCACCCCGTTTGAATTGCCGAGCAGACCTATGTCGGCTATGACCGACTTTATGTCTGCCGTGCCGGCGGAGGTGCCGTTGAGCTTGTGCAACGTCTTGCCTGCGCCGTCCGACAGGATGCTCGCGACCGTCGTCTTGCCAATGCCGGGCGGACCGTAAAAAATCATGTTCGGCAGTTCTCCTGCGGCGAGCGCGCGTCGCAGAACGCTCCCCTCATCGAGGATGTGCCGTTGACCGACAACATCGTCAAGGGTGCGTGGGCGAAGTCGCTCGGCAAGAGGTGCGCTGTTATTCATAGAGAGGGAAATCCTTGCAAAGTGCCGCGACCTGCCCTGCTATATAATCCTTTTGAGCCTCAAAGTCGGTGATTGCGAGGAAGATAAGCTCGGCGAGCTTGCGCATCTCCGGTGTGCCAAATCCACGCGTCGTGACGGCAGGGGTGCCTATACGAACGCCGGAGGTGACCATCGGCGATGCCGGGTCGTTCGGCACGGTGTTCTTGTTGACGGTAATCCCCACCTCGTCGAGGCGCGTCTCCAGCTCCTTGCCGGTGCAACCGGTGCCGACTAAATTTAACAGTATCAGGTGGTTGTCGGTGCCGCTTGAAACAAGGTTAATACCACGCCCCATCAGTTCCTTTGCAAGCTCGGCGCAATTGCTGACCACGCGTTTTTGATACTCGACAAACTCCGGTTCGGCCGCCTCTTTAAAACAGACCGCCTTTGCCGCGATGATATGCTCTAACGGACCGCCCTGTGTGCCGGGGAATACCGCACGATCGATGTCCTTTGCAAACTGCTCTTTACATAAAATCATTCCGCCGCGAGGTCCGCGCAGCGTTTTGTGGGTGGTGGTGGAGACAACGTCGGCATACGGCATGGGAGATGGATGCACGCCGGCGGCTACGAGACCTGCAATATGCGCCATATCGACAAACAGGATAGCGCCACAGCTGTCCGCAATAGCACGAAAACGCGCAAAGTCGATGGTGCGTGGGTACGCCGATGCGCCGGCGACGATCATCTTCGGTTTGTGCTCGTCCGCGAGGGCTTGCAGTGCATCATAGTCGATATAACCCTGCTCGTTCACCTCATAGGGCACAAAGTTGTAGTATTTGCCGGAGATATTTATCGGCAGACCGTGGGACAGGTGACCGCCGTGCGAGAGGGACAGACCGAGCACCGTGTCACCCGGCTTTAAAAAGGCAAAGTAGACAGCGGTGTTCGCGTTCGCACCACAGTGGGGTTGAACGTTGACATGCTCCGCACCGAAAAGTTTTTTCGCACGCTCGATGGCAAGTGCCTCCACCTTGTCGACGTGCACGCAGCCACCATAGTAACGTTTCCCGGGATAACCCTCGGCATATTTATTGGTAAGTACACTGCCGGCGGCGGCGAGCACCGCAGGAGAGACGGCATTCTCAGAGGCGATAAGCTCGATACCGTCGCGAAGTCGCCCGAGCTCCTCGTTTATAGCACCGCCGAGTTCCGGATCGCTATACATTAAAAATTCTCCGGCATTAAAAAAATCTCTATACATTTTAATCTCCTCTTTATTATTAATTTTATTTCTTTATTGTATTAACATTTATTATATGATATAATTTGTGAAAAATCAAGGGGAGTCGCGCACTATTAAAGATATGAACAAAAAAACTGTCTTAAACATAATAGAACTGCTTAAAAAGACCTACCCCGAAGAGGAATGCAGTCTCTCTCACACCGACCCATACCATCTGTTGGTATCGGTTCGACTTGCGGCGCAGTGCACCGACAAACGGGTCAACATGGTCACACCGGCACTTTTTGAGCGTTTTCCCACCCCATATGACATGCGAAATGCCGACATTGAGGAGGTGAGCGACCTTATCCGTTCCACCGGCTTTTTCCGCTCCAAGGCGCGCGACCTTATCCTGTGCGCCGAACAGCTCTGTGAACGACATGACGGTAAGGTGCCGGATAACATGGAGGAACTGCTCGCCCTCGCCGGTGTGGGGCGCAAATCGGCGAACCTGATACTCGGCGATGTCTTCGGTCAACCTGCGATAGTGGCGGACACCCACTGTATCCGCATTACCGGACGCCTCGGCATGGTGACGAGCAAGGACCCCACCAAGGTGGAGATGCAACTGCGCGCGATAATACCGCCACACGAGGGAAACTCTTTCTGCCATCGTCTCGTAATGCACGGGCGTGCCGTGTGTGATGCACGAAAACCGCGGTGTGAGATCTGCACCCTTGCGCAATCCTGCCGCTTTTTTTCCGGCGCATCGTCCTAAAATATTATAGAGCGAGGTATATGGAACTATTCTTTAAACATCATGACGAGAAATATAAGCCGGAGAATATAATTCGGCTTTTTTTCCCCGACATAAAACTGCGCCACACTCGGCGCAGGGGCAATGATTATCTCTACTATCGCCACACAAAAACCAGGGTTTTCATCCTATTTGTAAGAGACGGAAAAAAACAGGTGCTCTTCACCCAAGGAGAGCCGGAAAAAACGCTGTATGAATTTTTAAGTGAGCAGACAGGTCGGGTATTACCGTGGGGAATGCTCAACGGGGTGCGACCGCTTTGGTTGTATCGACAACGCGCACTTGCCGGCAAAAACCACCTTGAAATTTCAAAGGAACTCGCCACCGACTATGAGGTGTCACAACCAAAGATAGACCTTTTGCGCCGTTGTTTTGATACACAAAACGGCATGTCGTTATCCGGCGAGCGTGATGACTACAGCCTTTATGTCTCGATACCGTATTGTCCCTCACGCTGTCGATACTGTAGCTTTATCTCCATGTCGTCCAACGATACCGCCGAGATATCACTCTACCTTGACCTGCTGCTCGAGGAACTCACCGAGATTTCACGGGCGATCACTCGTCCACCGCTGACCGTCTATGTTGGAGGTGGCACGCCGAGCGTCCTGTCCGCAGGGCAGTTGAAACGACTTTTAAGCCATATAAACGAACTGCTTCGCCCGACACGGGAGTTCACACTCGAGGCGGGCAGACCGGACTGTACTGACCGTGAAAAACTTCGCGTGCTAAAGGAGTACGCAGTGGATAGGATCTCGATAAATCCTCAAACCTTTAACGACGATACACTTCAATCCATAGGCAGGCTACACACCGCCGCCGACATCTATCGTTGTTTTAACGAGGCACGAGAGCTCGGTCACGACAACATCAACATGGACCTGATTGCCGGACTGCCGGGCGACACACCGGAGGGTTTTATACACAGTCTGCGTGAGACGATTAATCTTGCACCGAACAGCATAACGGTCCACAGCTTCACCAAAAAAACCGGCTCACACCTCTCGCAGGAACAGCTTGCCCCGCAGACCGATGCCGTCGAGATGGCGAGTGTTCGCGACAAACTGCTGGAGCAAAACGGATATAGCCCATACTATATTTATCGACAGAAGAAAACCCCCTCCGGGCTTGAGAATGTCGGCTACGCACAACGGGGATATGAATGTCTTTATAACGTCTACATGATGGACGAATTGCACAACGTAATCTCGGCAGGTGCAGGCGGTGTAACAAAATATGTGAGCGGTGAACGCAAAATTAAACGTGAGTTTCATGCAAAATATCCTAAAGAGTATATCGAGGCAAGGCTAACAAAATAACTGTTTATTTTCTCGCCCATATAGTGTATACTTATATATAGACAAAAACAGCGAAAGGTTATTTCAATATGGATAATAAAACCCTGCTAAACGGAATAAAAAGGGTGCATTTCATCGGCATAGGCGGTTCCGGCATGTTGCCGCTCGCCGAGATACTGCTCGGCTTCGGCTACACCGTCACCGGCAGTGACATTAACGAGGGGAGTACCATCGATATTCTACGCGGTCTGGGCGTTGATGTGCACATACCACACAGCGCCGACGCGGTCGAGGGAGCTGAGCTCGTCGTCTACACCGCCGCACTCCTCCCCGGCAATGTCGAGCTCGAGTCGGCAAAAAAAAGGGGAGTGAAATGTGTCGAGCGCAGTATCCTACTCGGGGCACTCGCCGACCACTATCGCACACGGGTCTGCATCGCCGGAACCCATGGGAAGACCACCGCCACCGCCATGACCACCCAGATGTTACTGATGGGAGGGATCGACTATGCCGCTGTTATTGGTGGAAAACTGCCATATATAAAGGGCTACGGCAAGCACGGAAAGGCGGATGCTATAATAGTTGAGGCGTGTGAGTTTTCCAACACATTTTTGCAACTGCGCCCAACCACCGCCGTCCTGCTCAACATCGACCGAGACCATCTCGACTTTTTTGGCAGTATGGAGAATTTAAAGGCGTCTTTTCGTCAGTTTGCAAGAAGTGCCGAGCGGCTATTAATAGCAAACGGGGACGATGACAACACCCTCGACGTGATAGCCCATCTCGATTGTGAGATTATGACATTCGGTCTCGGGGAAGGCGCTCATGTCCGCGCAGTGGATTTGAGGTTGGAGCCAAGCGGTTACTACAGCTTTGAGGTTCAACACTACGGCAAGCCTATCGGACGTGCCGAGCTCGGTGTGCCGGGACGACATAATATCTATAACGCATTGGTCGCCGTCGCAGTTGGAATATGTGAGGAGATGCCGTTCGAGAAAATCGCACAGGGGATAAAGGCTTTTCGTGGTGCAGGGCGGCGTTTTGAGATTCTCGGGAGCGTTCGAGGCGTCACCGTTGCCGATGACTACGCGCACCACCCTGCCGAGGTCGAGGTGACCTTAAAAGCGGCAAAACAGCTGAATTTCAAGAGGGTAATCGCTCTACACCAACCATTCACCTACTCCCGAACAAAACTTTTGCTAAATGAATTTGCCGAGGCGCTAAAGCTTGCCGACATCACCCTTTTGACCGAAATTATGGGCGGTCGAGAGGTCGACCCGGGGGACATAACCTCCGCCATGCTCGCACAAAAAATAGGTTGCGAATGGGTCACCACCTTTGAAGAGGCGACACAGCACCTCGCCGGCATTGTCCGGGAGGGAGATTTAGTCATAACGATGGGTTGCGGCGATGTGTACAAGGCGGCGAACATGCTTATCAAAAGGTTGGAACAGGATTGAAGCGGTTAATCAAACGACAAGCTTGCAAGCAGGGTCACGCACTTGCCGTCCATGACATCTCATGTTTTGGGCGATGTTCCCTCACGGTGGCACTGCCGATAATCAGCGCATGTGGAGCAAACTGCGCCGTGTTGCCTACCTCGATACTCTCCACCCATACCGGAGGTTTTTCGCCTCCACACCGCCATGATCTAACGGACGACATTCTGCCGACGGCGCGCCACTGGAAGAGCGAGGGCATAAGCTTTGACTGTATCTACACCGGATACCTTGGTTCGGTGCGCCAGACCGAAATTCTGCCGGAGCTGTTTGAAATGCTCAAAAATAATGACACTGCAATAGTTGTCGACCCGGTGCTCGGCGACGGTGGTTGTCTTTATAAAAGCGTCTCACCTGACATGATTGAGGGAATGAAAAACCTTGCAAAATACGCGGGGCTACTACTGCCCAACATCACGGAGGGGTGTGCGCTGGTCGGCATGGAGTACGAGCAACCACACCGACCGCAGTTTATAGACGAGCTATTAAAAAGGCTCGGTGAACTCTGCGACACCGTTATTTTAAAGGGCATTATCCTTGACGATGATAGCATCGGCTCGGTTCTTTTTAGCGGTGGCGAACGTCGAGATTATTTCACCGAGGCGGTTAAGACGAGGGAAAGTTGTCACGGCAGTGGTGACATATTTGGAAGTGTACTGGTCGGAAAACTGCTTTGCGGTCATACCACATACGACGCTATGAGAGCGGCGGCGGACTTTACAAGAGCGGTCATCGAGAATTCGGTAGATAAAGATTATGAGAGGCGCGCGGGACTGCATTTTGAGAGCGAGCTGTATCGCCTGACAACCAAGACATAAGGAACAAAATGGTAAACATTGTACTTGTAGAACCTCAGATACCTCAAAACACCGGCAACATTGCGAGGACCTGTGCCGTTACCGGTGCGCGATTGCACCTTGTAAAGCCGCTTGGCTTTGAGATCGAGGATAAAAAGTTAAAACGTGCAGGACTTGACTACTGGCATCTTTTAGACGTTACATACTATGATAATCTTTTTGCACTATGTGAACAAAATAAGAATGCCGAATTTTTGTTTTTCACCACCAAATCAAAAAGGCTCTACACCGAGTTTGAGTATAACGACAACACCTTTCTTGTCTTCGGTCGGGAGGATAAAGGTCTGCCGGAGGAACTCCTCCTGCGCAATGCCGAACGCACCGCGCGACTGCCAATGATAGACGGCGCACGCAGTCTCAACCTCTCTAACACGGTGGCGGTGGCGGTATTTGAACAGCTGCGACAACAAGGGTTTGTCGGGACGATACCGGACAAGGGTTTTTAGGTAGAATATGTTGCTTTCAAAGGCAAAACGTTTAAGTTGCGCCATAAAAAAGCAAAAAGAATAAATACAAATAAGGAATAACAATTAACATGACAAAAAATTTAACCAGAACAGCGGTGATAGCGGCACTTTATGTTGCGGTGTCCTTTATATTCTCCTCACTATCCTACGGCCCTATTCAGGTGCGCTTTGCCGAGGCACTCACCCTACTCGGCGCATTCTCCCTACCGGGAGCGCTCGGGGTAATAATCGGTTGTTTTATAACTAACCTTTTCAGCCCTTACGGCATCATCGACATCGTTTTCGGCACCGGAGCGACGGTCATCGCATGTGTCGGAGTTTATCTGTTCAGGAACATAAAACTATGTGGTCTGCCACTCCTCTCAGCGTTTTGTCCGGTCATCGCCAACGGCGTAGTTCTCGGTGTGGTGCTCTGCTATGCGCAGATTAATCGAATCGACCCCTCGCTCGCCGGAATAATAGGGTTGCAGGTCGCCGCCGGTGAGTTTATCGCCTGTTTGGCAATCGGACTGCCTCTATATAAGATAGTACAGCGTCTGCGACTTATGAAGCAAACTTAGAAAACAAAAGGAAATGAATGTTAAAAAATCTACTAAAACCGGTTAATCTTACCACAGGAAATCCTCTCAAAAAAATAATCCGTTTCATGATACCTATGTTGATAGGCAACATAGCACAACAGATGTACAACACTGTAGACAGCATCATAGTTGGTCGGTTCAGCGGTGACAACGCGCTCGCGGCGGTCGGGAGTGCAGGGCCGATTTTCAATCTACTCATAGTATTTTTTATCGGTATTTCAATCGGTTCTGACATAATGGTCGGGCAATATTTCGGTGCGAAAAGTCGCGACAATATCTCGGCGTCGGTCGAGTGTTGCATTACTCTGTGTGCAATTTTTTCCGTAATAATGACCATCGTTACACCCTTCATCGTGCGCCCTATGCTGGAGCTGCTCGGCACGCCGTCCACCATCATTGACCAGAGTTATCAGTACCTATTGATCATGTTGATGGGCAATATCGGGCTTGTGTTTTTCAACATAATGTCCGGTGTTCTGCGTGGCCTCGGCGATTCCGTCTCGCCTTTAAAATACCTTTTTGTAGCAACCATCATCAACATTGTGCTTGATCTGGTTTTTGTGGCATACTTCGACATGGGTGCCGCGGGTGTGGCACTCGCGACGGTCATTGCACAGTTTGTTTCCGCCGTGTTTATTGTCCGGCGGCTGTTCTCCATGAGAGAGCTTTTCACCGTCGACTTCCGCCACCCCAAGATGAGGATGTTGCACTTTACAACGGTGTTTCGTCTCGGCCTGCCGGCAGGGCTGACCCAGATGATCATGTCGCTGTCCATGATAGTGGTGCAGTCACTCACCAACAGTTTCGGTGAGATGTTCATCGCGGCAAACATCATTGTCATGCGCATCGACGGTTTTGCAATGATGCCCAACATGTCGTTCGGTAATGCTATGTCGACATTTTCCGCACAGAATATCGGCGCAAAGCAGATGGACAGGGCGATCAAAGGCTCTAAAGACGGCACGATATTTGCCACCGGGGTGTCGGTGGGCATAACCGTGTTGTTGCTCCTGTTCGGAGAACATCTTATGCGGATATTTACCGAGACAGAGGAGCTCGTAAAGCTCAGCATGTCGATGATGAGGATACTTGCACCCGGCTATATCGCGGTGGCGATAAGCCAATGCCTCTCCGGCATTATAAGAGGTGCGGGCGACACCATGACCCCCATGTGGATAATGTTGTTCACCTCGGTCGTTATACGCGTGCCGTCGGCGTATCTGCTGGTCTACCTCACCGACTCCAGCAGCAGTCTTTTTATATCCCTTGTATCGAGTTGGGTGCTCGGCGCGGTTATCACCTTTGCTTTTTACAAAAAAGGCGGATGGAAAAAGAAAGCTTTGGTAGGCAGAAATATTGACATAACGCACGAATAACGATATAATAATATCCTACCAAATTAACAGATAAGGACGAAAATAGATGAAAGACGTTACCGAGATGTTTGGCTGTTCGGTGTTTAACGACACCGTCATGCAACAGCGCCTGCCTAAAAGTATCTACCGTACCCTAAAGGCAAGTGGAATAGAGGGCAAACGGCTACAGCCGGATGTTGCGAACATAGTCGCGAATGCCATGAAAGATTGGGCGGTGGAAAAAGGTGTGACCCACTTTACACACTGGTTTCAACCCATGACCGGCATCACTGCCGAAAAACATGACAGCTTTATCTCACCAAACGGCGACGGCAAGGTCATCATGGAATTTTCCGGCAAGGAACTCGTTCAGGGAGAACCGGATGCTTCCAGCTTCCCCTCCGGCGGATTGCGCGCAACCTTTGAGGCACGAGGATACACCGTTTGGGATACAACATCCTATGCCTTTATCAAGGATGCAACGCTCTGTATCCCCACCGTTTTCTGCTCCTACAGCGGTGAGGCTTTAGATAAAAAAGCCCCGTTACTTCGCTCGATGGAGACCATAAATCGGGAGGCTATTCGTATCCTTCGTCTATTCGGCAACACCGATGTTAAACGTGTGATAACCACGGTCGGGCCGGAACAGGAATATTTCCTGATTGACAAGGATGTCTATCTACAGCGACCCGATCTAATCTACACCGGTCGCACGCTGTTCGGTGCTCGTCCACCAAAAGGTCAGGAGATGGACGACCACTACTTTGGCACGCTCAAGGCAAGGGTCGCGGCATACATGAAGGAGCTGGACGAGGAGCTATGGAAGCTCGGCGTGCTTGCCAAAACAAAACACAACGAGGCGGCACCGGCTCAACATGAGCTCGCGCCGATCTTCTCCACCACCAACATTGCCACCGACCACAATCAGCTCACCATGGAGTTGATGAAGAGCATCGCGGTGCGGCATAATCTCGCCTGTCTTTTACATGAAAAACCGTTTGCCGGGGTGAATGGCAGTGGCAAACACAATAACTGGTCACTCTCCACCGACACCGGCATGAACCTGCTCGAACCGGGTGATACACCGCATGAAAATGCACAGTTTTTGCTGTTTTTATCTGCGGTCATCAAGGCAACGGATGTCTACCAGGAACTTCTTCGTGTGTCGGTCGCCGGCGCCGGTAACGACCACCGTCTCGGTGCGTGTGAAGCACCGCCTGCGATCATATCCATGTTCCTCGGGGAGGAGCTAACCGAAATACTGGACTCCATCGAGAGCGGTGCGGCATATGTCGGGCGCAAGAAGATAAAGATGGAGATAGGCACCACCATGTTGCCCCATTTCCACCGTGACACCACCGACCGCAACCGAACTTCACCCTTTGCATTTACCGGCAACAAGTTTGAGTTTAGGATGCCCGGTTCCTCCACCTCCGTCTCGGGACCCAACATCATCCTTAACACCATAGTTGCCGAAATACTCTGTGAGTTTGCGGACAAGTTAGAAAAGGCGAAGGATTTTAACCACGCTTTAGGCAAGCTTATAAAAACCACCATCAAAGAGCACAAAAGGATTATCTTTAACGGCAATAACTACTCGCAAGATTGGGTGGAGGAGGCGAAAAATCGCGGTCTGTCCAACCTTGCAAACACGGTAGACGCCCTGCCGAGATACATCACCGACGAGAGCTTTAAACTCTTTAGCAAACATGGTGTTTTCAGTGAGGCAGAACTGCACTCCCGCTGTGAAATAATGCTGGAGAACTACAAAAAAGCACTGAATATCGAGATGCTCACCATGATAGAGATGGTGCGACGTCAATACATTCCGGCGTGCATAGCATATCAAAACGAGCTGATAACTTTGGTCAGCGCAAAGGCAAACCTCGGTCTTAACCCTGCCGGCTCACTGGAAAAATCCCTGCTCGAGAGTATCTCCTCCCGCAGTGATAAGATGCTGGAAAGACTGGTCGCGCTTGAAAAGGCACAGAGCGAGGTGCCACACCACAAATCCACCCTCGAGACTGCCACCTACTTCTGCGACAAGGTCAAACCGGCGATGGAAGGTCTGCGCGAGGTTGTGGACGAGTTGGAATGCCTCGTCTCAAAAGACCACTGGCCGGTGCCGAGCTATGGAGACATGCTGTATAGCGTGAGTTAGGCTAAATAATTTTTTCTCACTAAGATTCAACCATAGTCGTTCAATCTAAAGGGCGGTATTCAGCCCCTGACAATAAAAAAATCACCTTTACACTCGTCCCAACACCCTCACTTGACTCGTATGAAATCCCTGCTCCGTGGCTTTTTGCTATCTGGTGGCAGAGTGCAATTCCGAGTCCTGCACCGCCTTGCTGTCGGCTTCTCGCCTTGTCAGGGCGGTAAAATTGTTCGCCGAGATGTTTCAGCTGTTCCTTTGACATTCCCCGTCCGTTGTCCTTGACAAGCAACACGGCTTTATCCTCATTTTTAGCGGTATGCACCGTTACGGTTCCTCCCTCGCCACACGCCTTGACAGCATTATCCATGAGGTTGGTCACAAGACTTTCGAGCAGTATGATCTCCCCCTTGACAACACATTCATCACTCTCAAAAAACAGGATTTTCACACCGGCAAGGTTGTTGCGCGCGGCAACGGTTCGTTGTGCCGTCTTGACCACATGGTTGAGGTCGACATCATTTTTTTGCACCGATTCACCACGTAACGACGCCATGCGCAGCAGGCTTTCACACATGTTGGAAAGGCGCTGTGCTTCATCTATAATATATCCGAGTGCCTCATGCTCCTCGTCCTGTGATACCTCGGCACACAGAAGATACTCGGAATATCCTTTAATCGCGGTGAGCGGTGTTCGTATCTCGTGCGAAAGGGTGTCGACAAGGTTTTGTTTTTCGTTGGCAGTGGATTGGAGTACATTTATGTTTTCCTCAACATTTTGGGCAAGAGCATTAAAATTCGTCGCAAGCTGACCCACCTCATCCCTGCCTTTATAGTTACTTCTTGCGCTGTACTCTCCCTGTGCAAATCGTTTGGATACACCTGCGAGCTGTTCCATCGGGCGTGAGAGTCCGCGCAGTAAAAAATAAAGGACACTGGCAAGCAGTATCACCGCAAGTGAACCGGTGACAATACTTATCCTACGTAAATTCTCGGTTTCGTTATAGAAGGTGGACATGTCAAATGCACAGGTTAAAACCATACTTTCCGGTTGAGGCAGTCGGGCACTCACGAACAGATATGGTGTCTGTTCAACCTGTCGAAGAACATGGGTGCGCGAGCCGACCTCCGGCGGCGCAAAGTCATTGCCCCCCGATATCGGCAGACGGCTTGCCCACACCTCATCGTCA
Source organism: uncultured Oscillospiraceae bacterium (assembly GCA_964371365.1). Lineage (GTDB taxonomy): Bacteria > Bacillota > Clostridia > Oscillospirales > Ruminococcaceae > CAYJBH01. The sequence goes on along the minus strand of CAYJMO010000002.1, from coordinate 40,114 downwards.
TCGACTATCTCGAGAAGCATCCCGTCACGATAGTAGCTGTCGACGTAGTTTTCGGCAAGGGTGGGAAGTGCCTCCGGACGGCGTTTTGCGACCGAGGCGGCGTCGTTGGAGAGCAGCTGTGCAACGACATGCTGTTGTGCAAGCATATTTTCCACCTCTATATCATAACTGCGCTGTTCGCTGACAAGCAGAAGTACAGCAAAGCTCGCGGCGATAAAAAAGGTGAAAAGCAACAATGTCAAAATATAATTCTTTTGCCAAAATTTCAAGCAAAACCTCAAAAACTATAAAGTACTCAACCGATAACCCATCTTGTAGACCGTCTGTAGGCGATCCTCCAGATGGAGTTTTTTTCGCAATTTTTGGATGTGCACATCGACGGTACGGGTATCCCCCTCATAGCCATATCCCCAGGCAAGGTCGAGGAGTTTATCACGTGAGAGAGCAAGATTGCGATTTTTTATCAACACAAAAAGCAGTTCAAACTCTTGAGGCGTCAAAAAAACCTCCTCACCGCAAAGGTAGGCACGACGCATATTAAGCTTGACCACACAGCTATCCAACTCGAAAGTTTCCTGTGACTTATGGGTGCGGCGGAGCACCGCCTCCACACGGGCGAGAAGTTCCAGTATCTCAAATGGTTTTTCAAGATAATCGTCTGCGCCCAAACCAAGACCTTGCAGTCGGCTGTTAAGTCCGGTCTTCGCCGTTACAAAGATAACCGGTAGTTCCGGCGGCAGTTGTTCCTTGACCTCAAAGCCGGAGAGTTCCGGCAACATCACATCGAGCAACACAAGGTCAAACTCCTGTTCTTCGGTCGCCGACAATGCCGCCTCGCCGTCATAAACCTGTACTGCGGTATGACCGACAAGGGTGAGATTTCTTTTTATAAGTTCGTTTATAGGTCTTTCATCTTCTGCTATCAATATGGTAGCCATCCTTCATCGTCCTTTTTATTCATTATCTTATTATTGTAGTCATTCAACTATATTATGAAACCTATATGTTATCAAGATGTAAAAATCAGAGATTTATTTTTACTTTATTGCATAAGTCCGAGGCGCAAGGTTTTCGGACTGGCTATACCTGCTTTTTTAAAGGAGCGAAAAAAGGTAGGCATACTCTCAAAACCGCATTCAAAGGCAATCTCGGCGAGAGCCTTGTCGGAATACCTGACCAGCTCTACCGCCTTTTGTACGCGAAGATTGTTAATATATGCGGTCACACTGCAGTTCATCTTTGCCGCAAAGGTTCTGGACAGATGATACCTGCTCACCCCGACTCGTGCCGACAATCGGTCCAGTGAAAGATGCTCACAGAAATGATCGTTAATATAGTAGATAAGTTTTGACATCCACTCGGTGTGGTCATCCTTAATATCTGTCGTATCAAGATCACTGATAACATGTGCCATGATAAGGGAGAGGTAGGCACGACTCAGGTGGTTTGACTCGTAGAGTGTGCCGAGCATACGAAAAGAGTAGATCGCGTAGCTTATGTCGGGGTGAATTTCATTCGCCTTGATTATCGGATTATTTAGCACCTTGCGTTTTATCTCGCCAACAAAGTCCCCGAGAATACTACAGTCAAAAATCCAGAGCATACAGCGTGATTTTTCCGTCTCGAGGTATTCATGGACAACGTTTGGAAAGGCGATGAACATATCCCCCTTCTCCATTCGGTAGGTGACAGAGTTTGAGACGATATCCATGCTACCCTCTAAAATATAGAGTATCTCCATCTCACGGTGCAGATGGGAGGCGGTAGCAAGATCGTCGATGTCCGGATTGAAATAAAGGCTGTCGTTGCGCAGTTCATAGCTTAACATTTTTTCCTCAAAAGTATGTAAATTATCGAATTGTGACCGTTCAGTCCTATATATGTATGTTTTTATATTAAAAACACTTTATCGGGTGCAATATTTCGTTAAAATGTAGAAAATATAAGGCGCTATATACAAATTCGGTCGTATGTTGTATAATAAGTTTAAAATTTAAAAGCACATATAATAATGAAAGAGAAAAGCGTTGAACAGTGAGATTTTGCAGATAGAGATACTTAACAAGTTTTTAATGTACCGTGACAGTGATTACTATTTCCAGGAAATAAAGATAAAGAACAATAAACCGTTACAGTTGCTTGTCTTTTTGCTATGTCAACCCGGACGCAGTGTCACACGTGAGAACTTGATAGAGAGCAACCTTGTAGACGATTCCAGTGACAATCCCAAGGCGGTCTATAAAAACATCGTCTACCGTCTGCGTAAGATATTAAAAGCAGAGAATGTCTGCAACAACGAGGACGATGCGGTTATATTCGAAGACAACCAATACAAGCTTGTACTGGAATGTGAAACCGACGTCGAACGTTTTGTCAAGTTCTATCAACGTATAAAGAATATCTCGGACTATGACGATATCTGGCGTCTATGCATCAAGGCAACCGAGCTTTATAAAGGCGATTTCCTCTGCGGAATAATTGAGGAAAAATGGGCGGTCACGCTGTCAAAAAAATACAAAGAAATCTATCTCGATGTTTTGAGTACGCTATGGAGACTGCTCCAGCGCAACTGTCGTTATTCCGACGCTTTGTCGGTTTACAAGCAAGCGTTTGCCATCTATCCCCTCGAAGAAAACATCTATCTTAGGTATATTGAACTGCTCTTCAAGGTTGGCGAGGATAACAAGGCATTGCAGACGTACGAGCAGGTATGTAAAATGCTGTTTGATGAAGTTGGGGTTTTTGCGCCGAAGCAGTTGCAGAAGTTAATCACCTCACATTTTAAAAACAGCAACGCCATTGCACTGCATATCAACGAGGTTATCGATAGCCTTAGCGGCAACGTAACCCCCAACAAGGGTGCTTTGGAATGCTCTCTCCACGAATTTTCAAGCATTCAGGAGCGTCTGACAAGGAGTATGAAGCGCACCGGCAAAGAAGTTTTCCTCATGTTGCTCACCCTTTGGGAGGAGGACGGCACACTGCCGGAGCCCGGTGTGAGACGAAAAACCGTCATTGAGAACCTACACAAAACTCTAATGCATTCCCTACGCTCGGAGGATGTGTTTGCGCGATACAGCTCCTCCCAGTATATCATTATGTTGACCGATCTGAGTGCGGAGCATTGCGATGTCATTGCAAACCGCATAAAAAATGACTTCTGCCAGATCAGAGGCATGAGAAAACTTCGCCTTGACATAAAACATGTTCTTGCACCGATGATCAAAAAACAGATTGAACAGCCGGAATAATTCCAAATAGTGTCTTAATGAGTTAAAGCGACCCGATTTTGAGCGATTTTTCATCTGACAAAAGAAAAGTCACTGATATCCAACGGGCAAACACTCATGACGACACTATTTTTATGCCCACTAAATTAATACAAGCAAAAATCGTTGAGGGTCGAAACCTCTGCTTTGCTCAAGGCGTTTAATCCAACGCACAATATCAAGCCAGAGGACTATAGCTCTTACGAAATGTCTTGTAGTCCTCATACATACTGCGAAGGAGTGCCGGTGTGTCAAGGTTGTAGGGACATCGTGAGAGGCAGGCGTTACAGCCGGTGCAATCTTCTATGCGCGACATCTTCTGCGCCTGTTCTTCCGACATCAGGTTTTTCAGCGGCGCGCGCCGTAACAAAAAGCTCATCCTTGCTGCCATAGGGATTTCGATATTTGCGGCGCAGGGTAGGCAGTATCCGCACCCACGGCAGAAGTTGCCACAAAGCTCCTCACGGTCCGCCTCTATAACAGCTTGAAGAGTATCGTCTATGCGAACATCGCTTTTGGTAAGTTCAATCCATTCCTGAAGTTCAGACATGCGTTGAATACCCCAGATGGGCACGACATTTTTATAGTCTTGCATAAAAGCATAGCACGCCTTTGCGTTGGTTAAAAGACCGCCGGAGAGCCCTTTCATTGCTATGAACCCGACATCGCGCCGCTCACATTCCCGCACCAACTCTATCTCTTCATCCGAGGCGAGGTAACAAAACGGGAACTGCAACGTCTCAAAATTGCCGGATTCCACTATCATTTTTGCGAGTGGAAGTCGGTGATTTGTGATGCCGATGTGGCGGATATATCCCTTTTTCTTTGCCTCGAGAGCGGCGGCAAATGCACCGTTTTCATCCTCTATATCCGGCATTGTAGGCGGATTGTGGAACTGGAAAAGGTCAGTGTAATCGGTCTTCATGCGTTGCAGGCTTAACTCTATATGTTTCGTCGCGCCCTCCCTGTCGGTGGCGCCCGACTTTGTCGAGATGATAACGTCCCCTCGTATACCCTCTAACGCAATGCCGAGTTTTTCCTCACTGTCGGTATATCCGTTTGCGGTGTCAAAATAGTTTATTCCGCTTTCGACGGCGCAACGTATAAGCCGTGTTGAGTCCTCTGTTGACAGCCGCTGAATGGGCAATGCTCCGAACGAGGTTTTGCTGACCATCAACTCGGTACGCCCTAATCGTATTTTATCCATCTATTTAACCTCCTATACATTACCATTCGAGTAAATTAAACTCTGCTATCGGCATCGGTTTTGTGTAAAAATACCCCTGTGCTGCGCTACAATCTATCTCCTTTAAAAAATCAATCTGCTCCTTGAGTTCAACCCCCTCCGCAACTGTATACATATTGAGCTTGTGGGCGAGATCGATTACACTTTTCACCACCGCTTTGCCACGCTCACTGTCACGGCTGTTCACAAAGAAACTTCGGTCAATCTTCAGTGTGTCCACCTTAAAGTTTTTAAGCATTCCGAGCGAGGAATATCCCGACCCGAAATCGTCGATGGATATTGCAAACCCATTTTGGTGCAAAGATTCGAGCACACCCTCGAACTCCCCTTCCTTATCGGTCAACACAGTCTCGGTCAGTTCTATCTCTATGAAATTATGTGGCACATCATAGGCGTTTGCAATATCGATAATCTCCTGTACAAAGCATGGGTTTTCAAGGTGAAGACGTGAGAAGTTGACCGATATCGGCAGATAATCCCTGCCCTGTTCATGCCATTCCTGCTGAAGTTTGCAGACGCTTTTTAACATAAACTTATCGAGCTCTGTTATAAATCCGTTTGATTCAAATAAAGGGATGAATTCGTTCGGATATATCGTGTTCCCATCCGGTTCAATCCAACGCACCAGAGCCTCGGCACCGACTATCTCACCGGTCAAAATCTTGTGTTTGGGTTGGAGATAGGTTTTAAAGTCACTGTTTTTAAGCGCATTTTTCATCTTGTTGGTTATCTCGGTAACCTTTAACAACTGCATTTTAAAGCTATCGTCATAGTCACAAAACTCCTCGGCGCCCGCCTCTTTTGTGATGGTGTGTGCAAGGTTGACACGGTTTACAATCTCATCGATATCGTTAAAACCCTTGGGTATGATGTATCGACCGTACCTAAACTTAAACAGATGTCGCTCCACCCCGGTTAAAAGGCTGACAAACATCCTTTCAAAATCAAACCTTGTATTTTTAAAATCTTCAAAGACCGACGATTTGGCAAAAAACATAAATTCATCGGTGCCAACTCTTGCGTGGAAATAGCTGCTGTCGGTCACCGTGTCACTGACCACCTTCACCTTGCGCAGGACATCGTTGCCTATCTCGAACGAGAAAAGCTCGTTTATTGCCTTAAAGTTGACAAAGTCAAACTTTATAATGACAAACTCGGTATTTGGGTGGTGGGTGAGAAGATTTTTCGCCTCAATTTTCAGTTTGGTGAGGTTGTAAAGTCCGGTGAGCTCGTCGTAGTAGGCAAGCTTTTCCACCATTTTTAGGTTACGACGTTCACGCCACATGATATATAATAAGAAAAGTGCAAGGCTTGCGAGCGACACGATAGTTACGATTGTCATGCTCCCAAAAATGCCGGAAACTTCTTCATCTATAACATCTGAGGGTATAAGGGTGAGGATTGTCCAACCGTTAAATTCGAGCGGACGATAATCACCGAGCTTCGTTTCACCGGCAAAGGTGTATTCGATAGAACCGCCACGTCCCTCATATACGTCGGCGAGAACATCGTCGGCGGAGCGGCTGTTAGCTATAGCGACAAGGTTGAAGATTTCATAGAGGTTCGCACCGGGTCCATATAGGTCGTAGGACTCGAGCATGACGATACCATTGTTGTTGACGACTGTGGTATAACTCTGTCCACCGAACGCCTCGGACAAAAAGAGTCTCAGATAGTCGATTGTATACTCGGCGGCGAGAACTCCGTCAACCTTGCCATCCACATAGATGGGGATAGCCGCCGTCAGCACAATATCATCGCTGATTAATGATACATACGGTTCCGACATGTAAAAATCGCCATTCATGGCGTTAATAAAATAATCCTTCTGCGAGATGTCTACTATGGAAAAATCGGAAATTATGCCCACGCCTTTATTGTCGCAGACTATGAGAGTGCTAATACCGTATAAATCTTGAATGGTAGCAAGATACTCCGTTATTGCGACCTCATCGCGCCCGATAAGGGTGAGTGTCTCGGATATGCTCTCGAGTGCCGTCCTCTCATTATCAAGCGCAGCCTTAAAAGTAAACTGCTGTTGCATGGAAATTTCACCGAGTGTCTCGGTGGTGGAGTCCTCCAATCTTGTTCCAACGCTGGAGTTGAACATAAGCAGACTTATCAAGACAACTGTAATCGCAAAAAAAGCCACTGCGAATGTCGGCAAGATTCTCATCCATTTTTTCATAATTTAGCGCTGTTCCTTTCCTGTCGTTATGTGCAGGGTGAAAAAGTAATGTTGTTACGAAATCCTCATTATATTCTAACATTTTTTACATGAAAAATCAAGATAAAAAGATAATATTCACCAATCTGTTATGTATCGGTAAAAAGAGCGGTAACAATTTCTTGTCCCGCTCTTGATGACTAATAGCTATCTTTCCGGTTTTTCACCTATTTTCGGCGAGTGATAGGACACGTCGTTATTCCTAACTTTGTCGGAAGTGATTGACGAATTTGACCTCAATTTTTCCACCGAGCTGTTAACCTGCCGGGAGTAGGCGTCCCACTCCTGCTTTGTAACACCGGTAGCACTTGTATAGATGTCATTTTCAGGTTTTATCATCTGTGTCTCCTTTTGTGGGTTTTTGATTTTCGGCGCCGGTTAAATGTAATATATTCCTTTGAATTCTTGAAACGACTTTTTAACAGCACCTTTTGTTTTTAATATTCCCACCGTTGATAAATAAATACTAAGGGCTTGCAAATTATGTGAAATGTTGTTATAATCAATAGTATAAGGCTTGTTCAACAGGCAATAACATAGGTTTTTCGGGGCAGGGTGAGATTCCCTACTGGCGGTTACAGTCCGCAAGCGGAAATACGATCATGACCAACATCATCGTCTCTCTGCAGATTTGGTGAAATTCCAAGACCAACGGTTACAGTCCGGATGAGAGAAGAACACAATATTTTTCTGTAATTAAACGTAAAAATGTGTTGTGACCATATGTCCCGAAAGACATTACATCAAAAAAGGAGTAACACATTATATGTCAAATACACAGAAATTGACAAGACTCGCACTTTTTAGCGCACTGTCCTATGTGGTTATGTTCGTAGGACGGGTGCCGGTGTTTCAGTTTTTAAGCTATGACCCCAAGGACGTCATCATAACCATAGCCGGCTTTGCATTCGGCCCCTTAGCGGCGGCGGCAATCACCTTTACCGTATCGCTTATAGAAATGCTGCTGGTGAGCAGTACCGGCATAATCGGTTTTTTCATGAATGTACTTTCAAGTTGCGGCTTTGCCTGTGTCGCAGCGTTCATCTACAAAAAAAAGCATAATCTTCAGGGTGCGGTTGTCGGACTTGCGATCGGCTCGATTGTTATGACCGCCCTAATGTTGCTCTGGAACTTTATCATTACCCCTTTCTATCTCGGCGTCCCGAGAGAGGAGGTAGCGGCGATGCTCCTGCCGATCTTCCTGCCATTCAATGTCTTGAAAGCCACAATAAATTCCGGTTTTGTCATGCTGTTGTATAAGCCGGTAAGAAGAGTGTTCAGTGCGCTTCGCATTATTCCAAACACACCTCAGAGCGCAAAGGGTAGCAGATTGTTTGTAATAATCGCGATAGCATCATTTTTTGTCATAGGTCTTTGCGTCGCGCTTATTGCATTTGTATAGTCAATTAATATGAAAAACGCTACAGATTGGCGAGCAGAAATTTCGCCTATCAAGGCGGAGGATTGAGTAATACTCATGTATTGCGATTGACAACAACGCAGATAGATGGAATTTCTGCCGCCAAGATGTGGTGGATTTCAAGTTAATTGACTACATAACCGTTAAAGGAGGTTTGTCGCAGATGAAACTCAACTATAAACGCACATTTTTTGTCGGTCTCGCTTTTCTTTCCATCTCTGCGTTTTGGCAGGTGTATGATGGCATAATACCCTTGATTTTACAGAATACTTTCGGTCTAAAAGAGACTGCGGTCGGTGTGGTTATGGCGGCGGACAATGTCCTTGCGGTGTTTTTGTTGCCGATACTCGGTGCGGCATCCGACAGGGTCAACACACCTTTGGGCAAGCGAACACCGTTTATTCTTGTCGGCACGATATTGACCGTCATATTTATGATGATGTTGCCGGTAGCACAGGCGAGCGGTAACTTTGTTCTTTTTGTCTCTTTTTTGGGTCTGACACTCTTATCGTTGGCGCTCTACCGCTCTCCTGCGGTGGCATTGATGCCGGATTTAACCCCCAAACCTCTGCGCAGTAAAGGTAACGCGATAATTAACCTGATGGGTGCGCTTGGCGCTATGATCTCCCTTGTGATGATCTCGACGTTGGTGCCGGACGGCGATAACCCGAGTTATCAGATGCTGTTTATCGGCATAGCGGTATTGATGGTCATTGCAATCGCCGTCCTGTTGATATCCATCAAGGAGAAAAAACTATCGAGCGAGATATCGCAACAGTACCCTGAAGAGGCGCAGACCACAGACGCTAAAGGTCACCTTCCTAAAGATGTGCGTCGCAGTCTGATATTTATCCTGTGCTCCATCTCCCTGTGGTTTATGGCATACAACGCGGTCACAACAGCATTTTCAAGATATGCAAGTGAAATATGGGGTCTCGAGGGCGGCGACTTTGCCGACGCATTGTTGGTGGCGACCGTCTCGGCGATACTTAGCTATATACCCATCGGTATAATCGCAAGCCGGATAGGTCGCAAGAGGACGATACTCTGTGGTCTTTCACTCATGCTTATCGGTTTTATCGGCGCAACCTTCTTGACCTTTTATCACCCAATAATCAATGTCGGTTTTGCGCTTATCGGTGTCGGTTGGGCATCGGTCAGCGTCAACTCGCTACCCATGGTGGTGGAGATGAGCCGTGGCAGTGATATCGGTCGATACACAGGGTTTTACTACACATTCTCCATGTCGGCGCAGATCATCACCCCCATTCTCTCCGGCTTTTTGTTGCAGAATCTCTCCTATAGGATACTTTTCCCCTATAGTATTATCTTTACGGTTGCGGCGATGTGTACCATGTTGTTGGTCAAACATGGTGATTCTAAACCTACAAGGGCAAAGAACGTGCTTGAAAACTACGATGTTGAGGATTGATGATCATGCTTTTTATTGTTATTCCTCTCGCCGTTATTGTTGCGCTGTATCTATTTTGCATAATGCCGAGCTTGGCATCGAAAAAAGGCAAACACTCACCCGACTGCCTTAAAAAACGCTACTATGCACACCGTGGATTTCATGACAACACAGGCGACGCCCCGGAAAACTCACTTTTGTCCTTTGAGCGTGCGGTGCAAAAGGGGTACGGGATAGAGCTTGATGTGCAGTTGTCGTCCGACAACGAGGTTGTTGTCTTTCACGACGAGACGCTGGAACGAATGTGTGGCGTCACTAACAAGGTGCCGGAGTTTACCCTCGACGAGCTGTCGAAAAAGAGTTTGCTTGGCACAGAACAAAACATTCCGACCCTTAGCGAGGTGTTGAGCTGTGTTGACGGTAGGGTGCCGCTTTTGGTGGAGCTTAAACCTTATGGAGATGTAAACACTCTTTGCACTGCGGTGGATAGAGTCATGTCGGGGTACGATGGCGATTATATAATAGAATCCTTTCACCCCGATATTGTCACCTGGTATCGACGAAATCGACCAAACATTCTCCGTGGTCAACTGTCCGGTGTATTCAAGGGCTACCATCAAATAAAACTGATTACACTAAAGTATCTTCTGACCAACATTAAGGCACGCCCCGACTTTATTGCGTATGAGTCGGAGGGGAAAAACAACCTCTCACTCTTGCTCTGTAGAAATCTTTTCTGCGCATGTGCCGTAACCTGGACGATACGCTCGCAGGAGCAACTAAAGGAATGCAAAAATCACTTTGATGTGTTTATTTTTGAGGGGTTTGAGCCATCGGAGTGAAAATTTTTCAGCACACAGAAAGGAGCTAAATTATGAAAAAAAATAAACTTGGCAGTACCGGATATGAGGTTTCACGCATAATCTACGGCGGTATCGTGTCCACCGATGTCGGACAGGAGAACTCCGACCGATATGTCGAAAGTGCAATCAAAGCCGGTGTTAACTATTTTGACATCGCCCCCTCCTACGGTGACGCGCAGGAGAAACTGGGGGTATCTCTTAAAAGCTACCGAAAGGATGTCTATCTCGCCTGCAAGACCACCTGTCGCTTGGCGGAGGCGGCAAAAAAAGAGTTTGAGCAATCACTCAAACATCTATACACCGATTATTTTGATGTATATCAGCTCCATTCTCTCACGACTATGGAGGACATTGAGCAAGCATTTTCAAAGGACGGCGTGCTCAACATGTTGCTAAACTACAAAGATCAAGGCATTATTCGCAAGCTCGGCATCAGCTGTCACAACGAGGATGTCGCACTGCGCGCCTTGGAACTCTATGATTTTGACACGGTGCTCTTCCCGACTAACTGGGGGATTCACATGGGACACGGGTTTGGCGAGCGCATTTCAAAGGAGGTCAAGAAAAGAGGCATCGGCCTACTCGGCATGAAATCCATGATAGAGCGTTCCTGGGAGGACGAGGAACGTTCCGCCTCGCGCTATCCGAAATCATGGTGCAAACCGTTTGACCCCTCCCACCCTGCACTGTTGCCGGCAATGCGTTTTGCGACCGGTGAGCTCGGCGCCGATGTCATAGTCACCCCCGGCAACTATGAACATTTTAACTTTGCCATAGAGCATGAGGAGGAGATATTCGCCTCCTATTCCGACGCCGACCGTGCAATCTTGGAAAAAGAATTCGCCTCACTCGACGGCAGATATTTTTTCCCGGCATCAGAGTAGAAGTTTCGGCAAACACTCCGAGCCTACCGAACAATCAGATGTTCGGTAGGCTTATAGTGTCAAAAAGTAAAGAAACGCGCACAGCCGCGGAGCAGAAAGAAACATTAACACAAAGCATAATCATAACAAATAAAAATACCTCAGTGCCTACAACATTCCCCACAAAATCGAGATAATGATTATTGTGCAATATGTCGAAGTGTGCTTTTAATAATAAGTTTTTTGACATAGCCGACATGGATAAGGGTAGCATAGCGCTTGCGTGATTATTTCAACGGGTCGCTCTCATCGAGTGCATGACATGGCCATGACGGAACTATATTCGCACCCGGCTTTATTTTAAAATCACAGTAGGCATCACCGTCGGCACAGATTTTCTCGCGATAAAACGGCACGAGGAAAGCCTCAAACATCACATAATCGAGGTTGCAAAGGTAGGGCATGTACTTTTTGTAGCCGTGTTTATCCGCAAAGTTTGCAAGCGGACAAGCGATTGTGTGATAAATCACCGGATATTCTTCTGTGGGTCGCTGTGTTTTTGTCCTAAAACTCTCTGGGTTTTCGAGAGCATTTTTTTCATTCTGAACATCCTTTTTCATAATCATTTTTGTTGCTCTTTTTGGGCTGTTATACAATCCGCCTATCATTTTTCGTATAAATATCGGAATGTTTTCAAAATACCTTTTATAGCATAGGGTGGCAAGATATCCCCATCTCTCCAACGTCATTCCGTATTTTGAACATGCCTCTGCGAGGGCGACAAAACAGTATGCACCGGTTAAATTTTTAGTGCCGCCCACCTTGTCACCACCTATGTAGGGAAATCGCTCGAGCATATCGTTTTTGTAGATCAACCATATTTCTTCAAACAACTCGTCGTAGCTTTTTCCGGTTTCCTTTTCAAGCTCTGATTTAATAAATTTGAGTTGTTTAGCCATCTGCTTTTTGAGTTTATCCTGATTTTTTTGATAATAAATATGCATTAGTTTTCCCCTTTCATAAGGCTTATCATTCCGTTTTTATAGACAACTGCAACGTCTCGCAACATATTATACATCTCCTGTCTATCGTTTACCTCAACAACAATGCGTGACAGAATGTCGTAGTAGCCGCGCATTAAGTATTCCACAAGAATCGGGTCAACCTTTATACTTTCCATACGCGCAGTTGTTGCCGAATCGGAGATACGAGAGCCGGTTTGCAGGCGGAATTTATCGGTAAAGTTTTCGTACTTCGTGCCGTCGGAGCATTTAAGTAGTAAAATCATACCGGATTTATTTTCACATATATAGTCCACCAACTCCCACAAACGGGCAATGTAACAGTCCAGCATAAAAAAGAGCCGTTGCTCCTCGGGCAATTTGTTTATCTCCTCACCAATGGATAAAATTATATCGATAAACCCTTGTGCGACATTGTCGGTTAAGGCATAAAACAAATCCTCTTTTGTTTTATAGTATCCATAAAATGCGCCCAGGGTAAAGCCGGCATCGCTGACAAGCTTGCGCAAAGGCGTATTTTTAAAGCCATATCGAAGAAAATATTCCGCCCCACTTTTTAATATTTTATCCTGTGTCGGCGATAGTTTATTGTTTTCTCTCAACATTTTGTCCTCAAATAATTAATATAGCTTAGATATATATCTTAGCTATATTATAGTTATGTAATTGTTAATTGTCAAGAGCAAATTATGAAAACTGTATTATTTAAGTGCATAGTGTCACCTATCAATGACATCTTTACAAATAATATAGAAGAAAAGTTTATTTAGCTCTTGACTTTTTTTCATCGGTGATTTATAATTAAATTCACAAAATATACGACATCGGTCGTTTATGTTAGGGGGTTAGTTAGATTGTCGGAAGTACGTGTAAAAGAGAACGAGTCGCTGGATAGTGCACTTCGTCGCTTTAAGCGCTCCTGTGCTCGTAGCGGAGTGCTCGCAGAAGTTCGCAAACGCGAACATTACGAGAAGCCTTCGGTTAAGCGCAAGAGAAAGGCTGAGGCTGCAAGAAAACGCAAGTATTAGTCCACAAAGCAGATAGGTCATTCGGTCTATCTGCTTTATTTTTTTGAGGTTATATCGCCATGAAAATCCATCATCTTAATGCGCCGCGGCCCTATGCGACCAACAGTTTTGTCCTGTCTGCCGATAACGGAGATTGTATTATCATAGACCCTGCCGCCGATCTTAAACTTTATCATGAGTTTTTGGGCGGTGAAGTTACCCTGTTGTTAACTCATGGTCATTTTGATCATGTCTACACTGTCGACCAGCTTCGAGAGAAGGGGGCAAAACTCTATATGTCAAAACAGGACGCGGAACTTTTCTCTCTAACACCGGACGGCTTTCTCGCCGAGGGCGACATTGTCTCGGTCGGCGACGTTGAACTCACTGTTCTCGAGACTCCCGGTCATAGTCCGGGTAGTCTTTGTTTCTATCATAAAAACGGACATCTCTTTGCCGGTGACACACTGTTTTATGGCAGTTGCGGTCGCTGTGACCTTGAAGGTGGAGACTTTAACACGATTAAACTTAGCCTTAAACGGCTTGCCACTCTACCGCCCGACACGGTGGTCTACCCCGGACATGAACGCCTTACCACCATAGGCGAAGAGATATTACACAACCCCTATATGTGACCAATTAATTAGAAAGGAGCAGTATGAAAACACTTTTCGAACGTACCGCCGCCGGGAATGCCGACAATCTCCTGCCCAAGCTTGAGGTGCCGACACTTATGCCGAACGACGATCTTCTCGGCGACACTCCCGACATACCTTGTCTTGCCGAGCCGGAACTTGCCCGCCATTACAAGGAGCTTGCCGACAACTGTTTTTCGGTATCCAGCGGATTTTATCCCCTTGGCAGCTGCACCATGAAGCATAATCCAAAAATTTCCGAAAAGCTCATCGCCGACCCGGCGTTTTCATCGCTGCACCCCTTGACCCCATCCGATGACGCTCAGGGCGTGTTAAAAGCTCTTTTTGACTGTGAACGCGCACTGTGCGAGGTGAACGGCATGGATGTCGCCGCCCTATCCCCCGCCGCAGGAGCCCATGGAGAGCTTGCCGCAATGTTGGTGGTCAAGGCATACCATGAGAGCCGAGGGGAAGCTAACCGCAAAAAGGTCATCATCCCCGACACCGCCCACGGCACCAATCCGGCAACTGCGATCATGGCAGGCTTTTCCACCGTCGAGATAACCTCCGGTGAGGACGGAAGAATTCACCTCGACGCACTCAAAAAAGTATTGGACGAGAATGTCGCCGCAATTATGCTTACCAACCCATCAACCCTCGGCATATTCGAGACCGAGATACCGGAAATAACTAAACTATGCCATGAGATGGGCGCACTTTGTTACTATGACGGCGCTAACCTAAACGCCATCATGGGCATTGCACGTCCCGGCGACATGGGCTTCGACCTCTGTCACCTCAATCTGCATAAGACCTTCGCGACACCACATGGAGGTGGCGGTCCCGGCAGTGGCACAATCCTGTGCAAGGATTTTCTGCGCGAATTTTTACCGGCGCCGTTACTGCGATGCCGTGACGACTTCTATGAGTTCTATCGACCGGAGAAATCGGTCGGCAGAATGGTATCTTTTCACGGCAACGTAGCGGTCACCCTACGCGCCTATGCGTATATCCTTGCGCTCGGTGGGGCAGGACTGCGCACCGCGAGCAGTATGGCTGTACTAAATGCAAACTATCTCAAACACCGTTTAAAGGACGTCTTTCCCCCTGTCTACAACGCCGACACCCTGCATGAATTTGTCGCATCGGCACGTAGTTATCGCGACGATTACGGCGTAAATGCATTAGGGCTTGCAAAGGCGATGCAGGACGAAGGTCTACATCCGCCGACCATGTACTTCCCTCTGCTTGTGCAGGAGGCGTTGATGTTCGAGCCGACCGAGACGGAGAGCAAGCAGACCATCGACGAGGTTGCGGACAAGATCATAGAGCTCTGTGAACGTGCAAAGACGGACAGCGACTATTTCGCAAACGCACCCTACAAACAACAGATCACCCGTCCGGACGAGGCGGCGGCGGCTCGAAATCCCGTACTTGTTTATAAAGACTAACAGGAAATATAAGCGAAGAACTATATAATTAAAGCCTACTGAATAATGGTTTTTCAGTAGGCTTTATTTACTTTATAACAGAGGTCTTTTAGATAATCGGTTGTTTATCCACCACATTTAAATTCTGTTTTTTAACAACCCGACAATCTCGTCCGGTTTAAGAACCTTTCCGGTCGAGACAACCTCGTCACCTATGACGAGTGCCGGAGTGGTCATGACACCAAACTCTGCAATCTTTGTGAAGTCGGTCACATGCTCTACCTCCTGCGGCTGTCCGAGCGATGCAAGCGCCGATTTAGCGGCATTCTCCAAATCATTGCATTTCTTGCAACCGGAACCGAGAACCTTTACGAAATGTTCCTGCTCGACACCCTTTTCGTCTCCCTGCGCACCGATATCGCCGGTGCTTTTAGCACCACAGCATCCACCGCAATCACAGCTCTCCTCCTTTTTCTTTTTACCAAAACCAAATAGTCCCATCTTTATAATCTCCTTTCATACCATTTCTTTGAGTTGTTTGCTATTCTAACCAAAATTAACATCACCGGCACCTCTACCAGCACACCCACAATCGTTGCAAGTGCGACCGGGCTATCGGTGCCAAAAAGTGCTATTGCGACAGCGACGGAGAGCTCGAAAAAGTTCGATGCCCCTATCATTCCGGCAGGTGCCGCCACGTTGTGTGGAAGTTTAAGCGCAAATGCGGCAAAATAGGCGATGGAAAAAATGAGGAATGTCTGAATAATTAGCGGCGCCGCAATCATTGCTATATGCAGAGGATTTTCCAGTATCACATAACCCTGAAACGAGAATATAAGTGTCAACGTCAAAAGCAAACCGACTATAGTAAGGTTTGAAAATTTGGGGATGAACTTTTCATTAAAATACTCAATCCCTTTGTTTTTTGTAACGATACTCCTGGTCAGCACACCTCCGATAAGTGGTATAACCACAAAGAGCACGACCGAAAGGATGAGTGTATCCCACGGGACTGAAACACCGCTGACTCCGAGCAAAAAGGCGACGATAGGCGTAAATGCAATCAAAATTATAAGGTCGTTTGTCGCCACCTGAACCACAGTATAGGCGGGATCCCCCTTGGTGAGATGGCTCCAAACAAATACCATTGCGGTACAGGGCGCGGCTCCGAGCAGCACTGCGCCGGCAAGATAGTCGGTGGCAAGTTCTGCGGGGATAAAGTTTTTAAATACTAAAAAAAAGAACACCCATGCAATGCCGAACATAGTAAAAGGTTTAATCAGCCAGTTTGTACCCCAGGTCACAAAGAGACCCTTGGGATTCTTGCCGACGTTTTTAACACTTTGGAAATTTACCTTCATCATCATAGGATAGATCATAAGCCATATTAGTATAGCGATCGGGATGCTTACATTCGCATATTCAAACCGACCCATCAACTCAGGGAATGAAGGGAAATATCTGCCAACGCTCACGCCGATAACCATGCAAAGTATCACCCATATCGTCAAGTACTTTTCAAAAAAGTTGATGCCGACAGTTTTTGTTTTGTTCACAACTCCTCCTTAAAATTTTAAAACGCGAGATAGAACATATAGAATCCTATGAGTGCGATGAGAACCCCCATCACTATCTTTAAAACACTACTCATCCTGCCGAAATTTTTGCTTTCACTCAGCTTGTTCACAAAGCCAATGCCGGTGCCGCAGACTACTGCGAGCACACCATGTCCTATCGAATAGCAGAGTAGTAATAGTATCCCAAATAACATATTGCCACTTCCTGCAACCACCGCAAGTAGTGCTATCAGCACCGGAGTGGAGCAAGGTGAGGAAAAAATCCCACCCAATATACCGGCGATAAGCGCGCCGATGTAACCTTTTTTTGTGTTCTTGCTGACAAGATATCCCGACGGAATAAACTCAAATATACCGAGCGTCTGCAATGCCATCAACATCATCAGTATTCCGAGTGCTATATACCACCAGCCGGCGGCATTTCCGATAAGGCTACCCACCATGGTTGCCACCACACCGAGGACGGTAAAGGTCACCGCCGAGCCGAGTGCAAAGGTGAGCGAGAGCAAAAATGCCTTTTGGGCAGTGCGTTGCTCGGTACCTCCCACATAGGCGACTATCAGCGGCACGCTGGAGAGCGCACAGGGGGTCAGCGAGGTCAAAAGTCCGGCAAAAAATGCGAGCACCGGAGCTACCCAACCTGACGAGGCGATTATAATGGATATCTGCTCGAGAATTGCGTCAAAATTCACCTTGAAATCACTCCCTTTAAGATTATATGTTTTTTTTATTGAGGAGGTATTCGCTTAATTCTCGATCCCCATGTCGGTCAGGATAAGTCGCATTTGTTCCTCTGTCAAACCACCCATATGTGCGGTGAAAACGTGCTCCCCCGACTCACGGTCGGAGTAGGCGGAGAACTGTATCTGCGTTGCAACCTCCTCACTTGGCACATAGGGAGTGCCGTCGGCGTTAATTAATATCTGTGTCGGAATGACCTGAACAGGGTAGTTCATCGATGCATTTGGGTTGACCCAAACATCAATAAACTTAATTATCGCCTTTTCCTGCATCTCGGCATTGAGATCGACAAGCACCGGCGCCATCGCCTTGCAGGGTTCGCACTCTGTCGCTCCAAAGTCGATAATAATAGGCAGATTGTGTTGTTGCCACTCCTCAAGATTGACCTCACTCACATTCAGTTCAAAGCCGGGAACTATCTCGCTCGATGTCTCACCGCTGTCATTTCCAAGGTTTTGCGACAACCATATAGCGGCGATTATTATCAACATCACCGCCGGGACAAGAATTTTAACCCACGTTTTTTTCATAAAATCACCCGTTAAATAAAATATATCAAAAATTTTTGATATGAGTTAATTATATGACAAGTTTTAAGGTTTGTCAATACTCAAATCAAAAATTTTTGATAGATGATTTTGTTTATTTTGTGATTAGTTTGCTGTGCCTAATATAAATTCTTTAATGGCGGCGAGTGTAATGTCCTCCTGCTCCTCGGCTGTAATGGTGGCGGGCGGGTCACCGGTCTGTGCTCCATAATCGCCAAACTGTGCGTGGTTGCCACCCTCTATGACAACAATATTCTCGTCATAATCAATAAATCGCTCCAGTTCAGAATTCAAGGTGCCGTATATCGTCAATGATTTTTCCGGTGGATAATCACCATAAACATACCCACCTAAAACAATAAGACCGGCTACTCTGTCACCGTTTTCTTGAGCAAAGGTTGATGCCATTGATGAGCCGAGTGAGTGACCACCAACATAAAAATGTTCAATATACGTCAGTTCGCTAATTATGTCATCGGCGGCATCGGGATCAAAAATCGCATAATTTAACGGCATTTCAACCAATATGCTCATTATTCCCAGCTCGTTTGTGATTTTTTGCAGGAGCGGCAGATAAGCGGTTGCCTCGACCTTTGCACCGGGATAAAATATAAATGCAGTGTCGGTTTGCTGGTATGGTGAAAGAATGTATAAATTGTCATCTACCTGTAGGTTATCTGCATTATTCAATATCTCTCTCGCCCGTTGTCCGGCTTTATACTCACCGGCAAAAAGATATATACAAGCGGCAATAATCAATAAAGTTATAATGGACACTGTGACTATGATGGCAATTTTAAGTTTGCTTTTTTTCATTCGAGCTCCTAAATAAATGGATTAACTTTATCCCTTTTTATGCTCATCCGCAAAATTTTGTTCCTCGGTCAACAGCTGTTCCGTAAGAATATCCAGCTGATCCGACAGCTCGATATGGTCGACAAGATCGCTCTCCTGCAGTCCCTCGTATGCCGACTCTCCACGGAATGCCAACTTGAGTAACGCCGGCGTGACCACTGCACAGAACACCACCATAATGACGATGGGGCCAAAATACTGCTCCGGCAACACGCCGATAGTGAGCCCTTTATTCGCCACGATAAGTGCAACCTCACCACGACATACCATACCAAGGCCTATCTGCAATGACTGTCTGTTGTTGAATCCACATGCCTTCGAGATGCCACCGCACCCTATGAGTTTAGAAAGAACACCCACAACGATTAACAACACGGTGAACAAAATTATAGATGGGGTCATATCCGGTAGGGTTACGCTGAGCCCTATGTTTGCAAAGAAGATAGGTGTTAACAAAAGGTAGGACAACGGGTGCATTTTGGTCTCGATGTAGACATGTTTTGGGGTGGTCGCGATCATTAATCCTGCCGCAAAAGCGCCGATTATGTCCGCAACACCAAACAATGCCTCCGCCGACCATGCCATAAAAAGGCAGAGTGCAAACGCCGCTATCGGCAGTCGATGCAGGTCGTTCGAGTTGATTTTTTTGTTATACCATGCCGCAAATTTATGGACAAGCATTCCTACGATAATTGCAAAGACGAAGAACAACACAATCTTTAGCAAAACAATCGGGATGTTTGTGTTCTCACCGGCGGAGCTGGTGACTATGGTCAAACAGATCAGTCCGAGGACGTCATCGATAAGCGCGGCGGCAAGGATCGTATTTCCGACCTTGGTGGAGAGTTTCCCGAGTTCTTTTAATGTCGCCACCGTTATTGATACCGAGGTTGCGGTGAGGATTGTCCCGAGGAAGATGCTCTCTAAAATGTCAGCATCCTCGCCGAAAAAGGTCATCAAAAGAATACCGCTACCCAAAGGTATGGCAACACCTAAGAGTGCTATAAAAAAACTGTTCTTGCCGGAGGCTTTCAGATCCGATATGCTGGTCTCTAAGCCTGCCCCGAACATGATTATAACCACCCCGAGCTCGGCGAGCATGTGCAAGAGCTCGCTCGGTTGCAGGACGTTAAAAAAAGCAGGACCCAGTATCAATCCTGCGAGCAGAGCGCCTACCACCTGTGGCAGTCGCAGTTTTCCCGACAAAAGCCCGAACACCTTTGTTGAAACTAAAATAATGCTTATGGTCAATAAAAATTGTACTTCCATCTTGTCAATTCCATTTTGCTTACATTGTATATTATACTCCTATAAGCGAAACGTTTCAACACAATTTTTTCACATATTTTATTTTAGTAGGGCATGTTAGTTTTTTATAACCCGAAGACAATTTTCCGTTAATTTCGACAATTAAATCAGGTGGTATTTGGTAAAATTAACGATAGTCTAACTGCCTGTGGGTATATAAGGTGTTTCATCTCGTCAAATTCTTAATCCAGTTGTAGCTGTTAATCTTGACCACCGCCACAAAACATTTTAGTATTTGATCACATTTTAACGCGGCGAAAACCGCCCAGGTAGGCGCACCGAGTTGCCATGCTATAAACGCCGACGGGAGAACCACCAAAAAAACAAAAATTGTGTCGTTTTTAAAGACAAAGCCGATATCACCGCCCGACTTGACAAGCCCTGCAAGACACGCCGCCTGATAACAGGTGCCGACCATGGTTACGGCGAGAACTATGGTCAACTGCATCGCTATCCCATGCGCCTCGGGGCTTATGTCATACAGCCCTACAAACGGCACTCTGATAAAATACAGTGCCACTCCGGTCACTATCCCGAGTCCTAAAAAGAGCACCTGAACCGTTCTTGAGTACTCCTTGATTTTTTCAATTCTACCACTACCGACCGTTTTCGCAGTGATGATACCCACCGCACCACCGAGACCGGTCATAACTACGTAGGCAAGGTTGTTGAGCGTGTCGGTCACACCTACCGCGGCGATAACCTCCGGCGAGATACGGCCTAATATCATGCTGGCGACGATACCGTTTATGGACCAGACGACGTTGCCGCCGACTATAGGCATACCAAAACGCAAAAAATCGCCTACAATATCCCGATCAAATCTTTTTAAATCTGATATGACAATAGAGAGTTTTTTGTCCTTGAACTTGACATAAAAGAGCATTATTATCGTCTCGGACACGCGCGCCAGAAGTGTTGCGGTTGCAGCGCCCTTTATACCCATAGCAGGTATAATCCCCTCGACTCCGAATATCAATATGTAGTTAAGACTGATATCCACAAACAGGGTGGATAGCGATACATAAAATCCTATCCTCGCCGTCTCCACACTGCGCATGGATGATATTAAGATGTGAGTTATACAATAAAAAGTGTAGGAGAATGCGACAATGCGCAGATAATCCGCTCCTGCCTCTATAACCGCGGCATCGGGGGTGAATATTCTCACTACCTCGGATGGGAAAAGAGCCGATACAACGGTGAAGATGATCGAGATAAAAAGCCCAAATCGTGTCGCGATAGATATTAGCGTCTTTATAGACCCTTTATCCTGTTTTCCCCAGTATTGCGATGCGAGTACGACTAAAGCGCCCTCGATACCCATCATGAATAGCTGAAACACCACCATGACCTTGTTGCCCATGTATACGCCGGATATAGCGGTGTCGCCGAGTCTGCCGACCATAACACTGTCTGCAAAGCCCACCATAAAGGTGAGCAGGTTTTGCATGGCAATTGGTATCGCAAGCCTAAAAAGCGAGCTGTAAAAGGACCGATCTCGCGTTAAAATCATATTTTTATTCCATCAGAGTATGTTTAAACCGGTGTGCTCACCGATACCTTTGTTCCTATCGTCAGCTCATCGTCCACGACATCAAGCTCGAATTTACCCATCGAAAAGCCCTCAATCATCAGCGACACTGCCTTATCCTCAAACTCGCGGCGCAACAATCTGCGCAGGTCACGCGCGCCGTGTTTGCCGCCGTCACATCTTGCGACCAGCCAGTCCAGCACCTCATCGGTGAAGGACAGGATTATTCCACGTTCTAAAAGGGTGTCTTCATATTCCTTGAACATGAGGCGAGCAATCTCTTTAAGACTGTCTCCCGACAGCGGTGCAAAGTGGATAACCTCATCCACACGCGCCAAAAACTCGGGGCGAAGTAGATCCGACAGCGCCTTTTCCGACTTGGTTTTAGATATCTGACCCTGCGTCTTGTTAAAGCCCACCTCTCCACTCTTGTCGGAGGAGCCGGCGTTGGAGGTCATTATCAATATGGTGTTGGCAAAGTTAACATTTCTACCGGAGGCATCGGTCACATGCCCCTCGTCCAGTATCTGAAGCAGTATATTGAGCAGGTCGGGGTGCGCCTTTTCAATCTCATCAAAGAGTACCACGCTATAGGGGCGGCGGCGCACCTTTTCGGTCAACTGGCCGGCGTCGTCATAACCGACATAGCCGGGAGGTGAGCCTATTATTCTGCTCACCGCGTGTTTTTCCATATATTCCGACATGTCAAGACGTATAAACGGTTCTACGCCGTCAAAGAGTTGCATGGATAGTTGACGGCACAGCTCTGTCTTGCCGACACCGGTCGGTCCTACGAAGATGAAACTCGCCGGACGTTTGCGACCGCTTATCGAGACACGCGAGCGTTTTATCGCGGCGGCGACCAAGCGCACCGCCTCATCCTGGCCTATAATGTGCTCTTTAATATTTTGCTCCAATGAGGCAAGCTTTGCAAACTCTCCCTCCACCACCTTGACGGCGGGGATACCGGTCCAAAGTTCTATGACATGTGCAATGTCGGACGGCTCGACCTCTATATTCTCGATGGTGGGTTGCAGTTCGTTGACCTTACCCTGCAAACGCAGTATGTCGCTACGCAGCTGTGCGATCTGTTCATAGACAGCCTCGTCCTTCTGCTCCCCTTGTTCCAGCTCGGTCTCCAGCTCGACCATCTCACGGATCTTGGTCTTAGCCATCTGCACCTCGCTGATATTGGGGTGACGAAGATGGGCGCAGGTTGCCGCCTCGTCCAGTAGGTCTATTGCCTTGTCCGGGAGAAACCGCTCGGTAATATAACGCTCCGATAAAAGCACCGACATGCGCACAATCGAGTCCGTTACAACGACACCGTGGTGCTCTTCATAATAACCACGCACGCCGGAAATAACCTCGATAGCCTGCTCGATGGTGGGCTCTTCCACCGTGACCTGTTGAAAACGTCTCTCTAACGCTCCATCCTTTTCAATAAACTTGCGAAACTCTTTAAAGGTTGTTGCGCCGATGACCTGTATCTCACCGCGTGACAGTGCCGGTTTAAGTGTGTTTGCGGCGTTCATACTGCCCTCGGCATCGCCCGTGCCGGTGAGGGAGTGAATCTCGTCGATAAAGAGTATAATGTTTTTCGCGGAACGTACCTCCGACACAAGCCCCTTTATCCGTTGTTCAAACTGACCACGAAACTGGGTGCCTGCGACCAATGCCGCAAGGTCGAGCAGGAATATCTCCTTGCTCGCAAGCCGTGCCGGAACAAGGTTTTGGGCTATACGCAGGGCAATCCCCTCCGCTATTGCGGTTTTGCCGACACCCGGCTCACCGATAAGGCAGGGATTATTCTTCTGGCGACGGCAGAGTATTTGAATACAGCGCTCTATCTCTCGCTCACGACCGATAAGGTTATCCAACTCGCCGGCTCGCGCCTTTTGCGTCATATTTGTGCAGTAGAGATCGAGATAACGTCGTTTTTTGTCCTTTGACTTATCGTCCTTTTTTTTGGGATTTTTGTCCTGCTTTTTTTCGGAGGGTACAAACCCAAACGCGGTATAGGGAGGATTTTCCGAATCAAAACCCTGGGTGTCCCCATCCGTGTCGGAATCAGGGTTAGCGCCCGGCATTCCCATCTGTGCAATCTCAGAAAAGTCGACATTTTCCATAAGGCCCATAACCCTATTCTCCATCTCGGAGATATCATGATCCGACAGGTTAAAACGTTTAAGAATATCATCGAGTGGTTTTATTCCGAGCTCTTTTGCACAGGTAAGACAATAACCCACGCCGGTCGACTCCTCACTGACCGGTTGAACAAATATGACGGCAGGTCGCTTATTGCAACGTGTACATAACATAATAAATAACTCCTTGGGATTGGTTTTGCCAATATTTTACCAAATTTATATGGTCGATGTGTGATAGTTTAACAGCTGATCTATGGTGTAAAAAAGCCGGACACCGCATTTAATACAATGTCAAAAAGATTACCGGAAAAGGTGCTGTACAGTGTTTCGGTGTTGATAATCGGCACCTGCCCCGACGTAAACATAGCGATAAGGACAAGGGCGGAGAACACCAGAACTACGTTTATGAAACCGGGAATTATACCGATTGCCGCACCGAGGAGGCTGTTGAGTTGGCTGACCACAGGAACATTGTCTACAAAGGTAAAAAGTTTTTCCAACATACTAAAACCGAGTTTGATGACAAACAGCAGGAAGAAAAAGATGACCGCCGAGGTTACCGAAATCATTATTGGTGCTACCGAGGTGTTGACAATGCCCTCACCGGTAATGGCAATACCACTGTTGAAAAAATCTTCAAGGCTCTGCAAAATGTTATGACTTTCAAGATTTTGGGTCAGGCTGGGTGGCATAGACTCGGTAAAACCCTCCACCAACACAAGCACCGACTGTTGTGGCAAGGAGTCCTGCAAAGAGGCCTCGACCCGTGCCGTGATACCGCCTCTCATAAAGGTCTCAAACACAAAATTTGCCACCGGATTAGAGAGCAAAAGTGCCGCCACAACGGCGACTATCGATCCGCCAACCGATATGAGTGAGACAAAAAAGCCTCGATAGTAGTATCGCACTATCGTCGTAAGAAATACGCCGAGCATAACAATGTCAATCAATATTGCAAATAAATCCATAATCTGTTTTATCCCGTCCTTTGAAGGTTAATAGTATTCGTATATAAATTCGTTGCTGACCAACAGCCCGTTCGAGAGCAGTGCAACGATATTTTCACTGTATAAAGTCTGTTCCGGCGTGAGCTGTAGGCCGATATCATAACTATAAAGCGTACTGCCGGAGGATACGTATATATTGTACTCGGAATGATAAATGTTGTCAACAGTAAAAGGGATAATTGTTTCCCCCTGTACTCGCAATGCGGCGTCGAGGGTTATGAGAGTTACCGAGGAGGGTAGCTGTAGTTCGCCGAGCAAAAGCGCAATGCCGTCACCCTCCTGCGCTACAGAAAATCTAAGCAATTGTCGGTCGTCATAGTCGTACTCCGTTACGGCCGTTTGATCATTGACATCATATAATGCAACCTTTTCTTCAAAGACGGCGAGAAGTCGGTCAGAACCCTGAAATGCGAGGTCGAGACAGAGTCCCTCTACCCCCTCTATGACACCGATAATCTCCCTTTGTTGAATGGAGAAGGTGTAGATATTGCTTTTAACAACCCCGTCTATCGAGTATAGGGTGGCGAGCGCAACATATTTCGAGTTGTCGGAAAAGGTTATTACATTCGGCATCTCATCCGCTAATTTATAGTTGAAAATTTCGGTGCCAACCGAGGAATATATTCCCACCGAACTGCGATACTGAGCGTCAGAGGTAGCAAGACAATACACCCCATTTTCCGCCAACTCGGCGAGATAAATGTCCTGAGCGACGTTGTCTGTCAGCACCGTTTCATAGTATCCCTCTATCCGCAAATCCTGTGCACCTCTTGTATAAATCAGCACTCGATCGGAGGAACTCTCCATCAATGGATTATCATAGTTATGACTGACATGGCGCACCTGCTTTCCGGAGGGGGAGACAAAGGAGAGGTCATTCTCTCCTGCGATCACAAGACCCTGCCCGAGCTCCTTTGCATCGAACACCCCGCCGAGGTTCAGCTTTGCCGGAAAACCGTCACCACGGTCGATGGCAAGGCGAATAACCTCTACCGCACCGCTTGCCGAGGTAAAAACAGGTGCAAAAAAACCTGTCAAAAGCAGGATGGCAAAAACAACAATCGCTGTTAACGCTACTATCCGTCGCAACATGGTAAACCGCCTACGCCGACGAATTGCGGCGAGTCGGTCGACAAGCTTAGGTTTTTGTTGCTCACTCATAGTCAGTTACCAAAGGGGTTGTATTTTTTACAGATGTTGCGATTTTGCACCAGCGGATTTTTGACGCTTTGTTTTTCATTGCCATAGATCTCCTCAAAGGAGCGCGTCTCAGAAAAATGTGTATGTAGAAGTGGTCGGTTGACCGTCACAAGCTCCATCTTTTGCAACACTGCAAGAAAAAAATAGGGGTTGTGGGTGTCTATCTTCTCACCGGCAATTCTTGTGCGTAATAAATCGGTCTTGAACATAAAGGAAGATAGGCAGAGCGGCGCCGCGCAAAGGATGCTTAAAGGCACAATTCCCGCAAGACCTTCCGGGTTGTATATCTTTTTTGAGGAATGATAGTAACCGCAACAGCAGATCGAGGCACGTGTGAGGATCAGACGGCGTAGCATCACACGAAAAATGTCCGCCTCAACCCTGTCGTGTGCATCAAAAAACATCACAAAATCACCACCGGCGCGCGCAAGTCCGGACGCGGGGTCGGTGCGCAGTATCTCTAACTGTTCACAGCTACACCTGCGCAATGAGTCGGTCAAAACAGCGTCGGCATCGGGTGGTATTATCACCGTCACGCTATAACAACAATCAAACTCCGGATAGTTCTTTTTAAGATATTCCTGGGAATTTGGCTTCATGGAGAGGCAAAAAGCGAGTGCATCCTCCTGCACAAACATGTCACTGCGCAACATCTTTTCGCTCAAAAGGGACAATATCTGCTTTATCCTCGGCAAAAGCGCGCGTTTATCATCGGTCGAGAGGGCAAATTCCCTCGCATTCCCTGCAAAATGGGTACAAAAAAGCCGCATGACGAAATATAGAAAGTAGGGCGGGAGGGGTGGGTCGAAACGCTCTCGATAAAAGGTGATCATCTTCGGCAGAAATTCGTTTAGAAGAAGTTTCGCGGTGGTCAGACGGTCGGTTTGAACCTCGGGCGAGCGGTAGCCGTGCTTTTCCACAACGCCTATTGTCGGCCGACGCGAGAGTATCCGATAGATAAACTCCAGCTCCTCAAAGCGGTGGAGCTGTTCATCAAAGGATAAAAGGGCACAGCAGTGACGAGCAATAAAGCAGGTGGAGAGCTCGGTCTGAACATAGCTCGGGGTGCGATCTAAATCGATAACGCGTGTACGTTTAAAAAAGTCGAAAAAATCATCGACGTTGGGAGGTTTTTTGCCGGCGACGGCGGTGATGTTAACCTCCTCTTTATGGCTCTCGAAAAACATGGCGACCGAGGCGAACACCTCCGGGTCAAATCGACCGTTTTGCTCACAAAAATTTATGTAGCTGCCCTTTGCCATGCGCAGTCCGACGTTGCGCGCCGACGCGGCACTGCCGGCAACCTTGTCATAGACACGAATATTTTCGGGGTAGAGCGTGGCATAGCTACGCGCGACGGCGCCGGTAGAATCTATCGAGCCATTGTTCACCACAACTATCTCGATAAAATTTTCAAACGGCAACGTCTGAGATATGATAGCCTCCATAGTACCGCCGATATCACGCTCTGCGTTGGCGGCGGCTATGATCACCGAAAATAAAAATCCCCCGTCCATGCCCCTTTTTTCCCTTTTCTGTGTTACTTTATTTTAAACCAATATTTTACTTTTGTCAATGTGCAACACCTTGTCGTTTATTGACATCCTGTAAGTGTCGCAAGGATTAAAAGTGGACCGGCTAATAGAAATAATTAAGATAAATATATATAGAACAAAATTTATTTTGTAAAAAAAGGAAAATTTAATACAAAACACTTTATTTTCTGTCATATTTATGTTAGCATAGTAATATAAATGTGATATGAGGTTTGTATGAGTTTTTTTGATGTGGTGAGCTTGTTTGGCGGGCTTGCACTTTTTTTGTTCGGTATGCAGACCATGGCGGGCGGCCTTGAGAAGTTAGCGGGCAACAAACTTGAGTCTATTCTAAAAAAACTAACTCGCACACCTGCCATTGCGGTGCTATTCGGTGCACTGCTCACTGCGGCGGTTCAGAGTTCCTCTGCCAGCACCGTCATGGTAGTCGGTCTTGTCAACAGTGGCATGATGCAGTTGGCTCAGGCGGTCGGTGTTATCATGGGTGCCAACATCGGTACCACAATCACCGCTCAGATACTTGCGCTCAGCGACCTTACCTCCGACAACTTTTTTCTGCGAATTCTTAAACCCTCAACCATAGCGCCGGTCTTTGCCTTTATCGGTGCATTCCTGTTTATGTTTTCCGAGCGACCTCGCCGACGCGATATAGGTCAAGCGTTGGTTGGATTTGGCGTGCTCTTTACCGGCATGTTCACCATGGAGGATGCCGTTCGCCCTCTGCGTGAATCGGAGCTGTTTGTCCAGCTCTTCTCCACCCTCTCAAATCCGATACTCGGTGTGCTCGCCGGTGCGATAGTCACCGCCCTTATCCAGAGTAGCTCTGCCTCGGTCGGTATACTTCAGGCACTGTCCACCACCGGCATCATCAGTTGGTCGACTGCAATCCCCATCATTCTCGGTCAGAATATCGGTACATGTATCACCCCGATGATGGCGTCCATCGGCGCAAACAAGGCGGCAAAACGCAGTGCTTTTTGCCATCTCTACTTTAATGTCATCGGCACCACCGTGTTTTTGCTTGGCATATACGGGGCAAAATTCGCCTTAGGTGGCCTGCCTTTTTGGGACGACGTCATCTACCGTGCCGACATTGCAAACTTCCATACCGCCTTTAACATCATAGTAACACTCCTACTGTTGCCGTTTACAAAACTCCTCGCAAAACTCGCCACCAAGACGGTCAAGAGTGACCCGGAGGATGTGATGGAATCTGCACTCCCCATCCTGGACGAGCGTCTGCTCGGCACCCCTTCCGTCGCCATACAAAAGGCGCAGGACAGCGTGGAACTTATGGCTACTCTTGCACAAAACAACTTTAATGACGCTGTGTCTCTCGTGAAATCCTTTGACGTCGATAAATTTAAATCAATTGCCGAGGTGGAGGAGACCATCGACAAGTTAGAGGTTTCGGTTACAGGATTTCTGATTAAGATATCTCACCGTGAACTCTCTTTAAAGGAGAGCAACCACATTTCCATGCTTATCGGCAGTATCTCCGACTTTGAGCGTATCGGTGACCACGCAGTAAATGTTGCCGAATGGGCGGAAAACCTCGGCAAACGCGGAATTTCGTCCGGCGCAAAGGCAGAGTTAGAGATCCTGCGTGAGGCGGTTAACGAGAATTTAGGACTTGCTTTCACCGCCTTTGCCGGCACCGATGCCCAGACTGCACTTATGGTGGAACCGCTTGAAGAGACGGTTGATCACATCTGTGAAAAACTGCGCAACAAGCATATCAAGCGCCTTAAGAACGGCAAATGTTCTGTCGAGACCGGACTTGTGTTTATGGAAATTCTCTCCAATCTTGAGCGCATCTCCGATCATTGCAGCAACTTAGCAAACAGGATACTTTATCTTGAGAGTAATGACGAAAGTTTCGACTATCACGACATGAAAAGAAGTATGAAAACCAATCTGATTGACCCTCAAAAGGCAAAAAATCTCGCGGAGTTTGAGACAAAATATCTATCAAAAATTTGACGGAGTTTTTAAGTTTAATGTTTAACGACAGCGGAGTTGTCCTATTAGCGGCAGGTAAAGGGCTAAGGTTCGGTTCCAACAAGCTATTGGAGGATGTTGGAGGCAAGCCTCTGTGTTACTACGCCATGTCGGCATTAAAACAGTCGGGACTGCCGGGAGTTGTTGTGTACGAGAATGAGGCGGTTCGAGATGTTGCTCATGGACTCGGGCTCGCCACCGTCCCAACCTCACGCCAAAGCCTCGGACAGGGCTCCAGCATAAGAACCGGCTCACATAAATTTTGGTATCGTCGCTCCATCATGGTGATGGTGGCGGACCAACCGTTGATTAAGTCCAAAACACTCATCGAGCTTAATGAACGTTTTAAATCTACAAAAAAGGACAAAATATTAACCTGCCACATCAGCGGCAGGCGTTGTGCTCCCATCATCTTTGGGAATAAA
Source organism: uncultured Oscillospiraceae bacterium (assembly GCA_964371365.1). Lineage (GTDB taxonomy): Bacteria > Bacillota > Clostridia > Oscillospirales > Ruminococcaceae > CAYJBH01. The sequence continues at coordinate 9,819 of CAYJMO010000002.1, read as the reverse complement.
TTTTATAAAGAGCTTTTTAAACTCAGCGGCGATATCGGTGCTCGGGACATACTTTTTCGTTTCCCCGACTGCATAGAGCTTTACGAGTTGACCGACGAGCTTGAGGCGCTCGATGTCGACACCAAAGAGCAAATCAAAGAGTTGAAAGATCAAATGGTGTTTCCTGATACACATAATAGTTGAGCCAGTTTGAATAGAGCAAATTCGCATGGGACCTCCAGCTGAAAAGCGGAGGTTCATTTATGTCGTCGTTTGGGAGGTAGGAAAAAGGTATTTTTGGGTTTTTACCCGCCCGGACGTCGCGAAGATATTCGTTTTTAAGTGTCTCACGGTCATATTCCGGATGTCCTGTGACATAAAAACGTCGATGTTTAATATCCTCCGCAAGGTATAGCCCTGCGGTGGGTGAAACGGACAATATCTTGAGTTCCTTTATCGCCTTAACACTTTCAATGTCGACGGTGGTGTAGCGGGAGTGGGGTGCCCAAAAACAGTCATCAAACCCTCTCATAAGCGGATGATGGTTGTCGGTCATGACATGTGCAAACACACCGGACAATTTCTCGTCCAGCGGCTTTTTGTCTATACCAAATCGATGGTAAAGCCCTGCTTGCGCCGCCCAGCATATATGCATAACCGAGTAGACGTTGGTCATCGACCAGTCCATAATCTCGCACATCTCCTGCCAGTAGTCCACCGACTCAAAGGGCATGCGTTCCACCGGCGCACCGGTGATGATCATACCATCAAAACGCTTTTCTTTTATGCTGTCAAAGTGGCGATAAAACTGGGAAAGGTGCGCACTTGAGGTGTTTTTTGGGGTATAACTTTTCAGCCCGAGCAGTTCCACCTCCACCTGTATTGCGGTGTTGGAGAGTAGGCGCAACAACTGAACCTCCGTCTCTATCTTCTTGGGCATGAGGTTTAGTATCAGTATTTTCAGTGGGCGAATTTCCTGCTGTTCGGCACGAGCTTCCTTGAGGGCAAAGATATTTTCGTTTGCCAGTGTCTTTAATGCCGGCAGTTCATTCGGTATTCTTATCGGCATATTGCTCCTATTCTTCAGCAAGTTCAGTTGTAAGTTCACCTGCAACTGAACTTGAAGGTTCATCCGTCTCGGCACCGTCCGTCTCGGGTTCACCCTCCGTCGCATCGGCGTTCTCGTTTGCACTTTGCTCTGTGTTTGTGCTATCGTCGGACGGCACTTCGTCGACGGTAGAGCCGATAAGATCGTCCGGTATGGTGAGCTGTTCCTCCGGAGTTAGTTCTATGCCCTCCTCAACCTTCAGCGTGTTGAGCATTTCGACCGCCTTAAGATACTGTGGGTCGTCGCCAAAGGATAAGTTGTAAAAATAAAGTTGTTGTTCCGCCGTCAAAATGACCTCAAAGTCGAGCGGAACACCTGCCTCGGCATAGTTACCGCTGACTATGGGGACGATGTTTGCAACCGTCATCTCTATCGCACTGCCGTCCGACAGTTGGAAAATCTCCGACACACTGGAAAGGCCGGCCGTCATTTCACCTACAATCCTTGCACCCACAAAGTCACGCAATGTTATTGCGAGTAGTTCCGGTGCACCGATCGTCGTCGCGTCCACCAATACCACTATCGGCATCTCGATGGCGGCGGCGTTGCTGACATATATCTGCTCACTCGACCCGTCCCCGTACTCCAGCGTTGCGATGTCACCGGCAGGCAAAAATATATCTGCGACACGTGATACCGTGTCCATCCTCGTCTGTGTGACCCCGCGCAGATCCAATACAATTCCTGTGGAACCCTCGTTTCGCAGACTGTTTATAGCATAGTCTAACTCGCTCGCGAGAGTTTCATTGAATTGCAGTACGTTAATATACCCGGTCGCCTGTGAATTAGCACTAAACTCAATGGTTGGACGGGTGTAGCTACGACGGTGCAGGATGGTGGTCTTGTCCTCCGTCGCACCGGCAGGTTGCCAAACTATTTCCACTTCACTTCCCTGAGCTCCGCGCATAAGTGCATTGACCGTCTCGATCGGCAGACCTCGCAGGTCGGTGCCGCCGATATTTTTAATTACACTGCCGACATCCATCGCCGCCTCCGCCGCAGGGGATTCCTGAACGACGCGAATGACACGCATATATCCGGTAGCATCGAGAGCAACGTCAACGCCGATGCCGATAATTTCACCGGTTTGAAGTGCAAGATACTCTGTGTATTGTCCGGCGGTATAATACCGCGCATAGCTGTCGGAGATGCCCGCCATATAGCCGGTGGAAAGTGTGTCCATCAGCAGTTGTTCGTTTATGTCGGTGAAGTTGTTGTTTCGCACCACACGGTCAACCTCGCTGAGCTTCGCAAACATGTTCTCCCGCTCGGTCACCGCCTCAACGGTGGAATTAAAGATATTCATTGCAACCAACATGGTTACAGAAATTGTCGCCGTCATGGCGAGTAAAGTTATTGTTATAGCGAAACCTATCGGTATCTTTTTTGTCATCTAATGTTTGTATCCTTTCGGAATGAATTGTAATTAATTGATTATATCGTAAAATTGGTGTAGAATTTGTCGGAATGCGGTTGTAGGTGTAGTGGAGGGGTTCTACTCCTCCCGTTCTAATGGTCAGCCGTGCAATCCGGTCGAGAGGAGCAGACCCCTCCCCTATAACATCACCGTGACATCGTTGCAACCGTAGGGACATGGCTGAAAGGTCGCACCTGCAAAAAAGTCCTTCACCATTAACCCTTAGCCCTTAGCTAAAAAAGTCATCTTTTCAAATACGGCTCCGGATTGACCATCGCGCCGTTTAGCCTTATTTCAAAATGCAGGTGAGGTCCGGTGGAGTTGCCGGTGGAGCCGACCGTCGCAATCTGTTGACCTTTGGTGACAACATCGCCCTTTGCAACATTTAGGCTACTGCAATGCCCGTACAATGTCAACTGGTTTCCGCCGTGATCGACAATAAGATAGTTGCCGTATCCGACGTTACTCCACACCGCAAGAGAGACAATGCCGTCGTTCGCCGCCACAATGGGGTGACCGTCAATACTTGCAAGTTCACCGCGTGCAATGTCAATGCCGGTGTGATAGTCTGCGACACCATACAGTGTACGCCAACCGAAATAGCTGGAGATATAATAGGAGCTTGGCACCGGCCAGCCGTATTCACCGCCGACGTACACGCCGGTACTGTTGGCGTTAGCCTGACGTATTGCCTCTTCATAGCTCTCTCGCGCCGCGACGTACTGTTCATAAATAATCTCTTCCTGAACCTGCGCCGCCGCCTTGTCCGCCTCAATCTGATCGATGGTGTTATTTGCCACCTGCCAGACCGACGCATAGTTAGCCTCCGCCTCGGCGAGCTGACGCTCCTGCTCCTCTAAATCGAGCAACTGGGTGGCGAGCGCCTCCTCTTGCAGTGTAAGTGACTTATAGGCGGCGTCCATCTCGGTAATCAGTAGGTTGTCCGCCTCTGCAACGCGTGCCGCCGCGTCCGCTGCCGTCAAAAACTCGGCAAAAGAGTTGGCGGAAAGTATGGTGGACATCACGCCGGAGTCACGTGTTATGTACATGGAGCGCAGACGATCGGCGAGAAGTTCCTCAGAGCTTGCAATATCGCGCAGTTGAGCGTCAATCTCCTGCTGTTTGGTTGCAATCTCCTCCCTTTTGTTTGTCATCTGTTCAAGGAGAATTGCGGTCTGCTCGGCTATAATTGCAAGTTGCTCTGTCGCATTTGACGCGACAGCCTCCTGACCTGCCTGGTCAGACTCCAGCTGTTCCATCTGAGCCTCGAGTGCATCGAGCTGTGCGCCGAGTGACTCCATCTCACTTTTTTTATCGTCGAGATCACTCGCCGACGCATCGAACGATAACAGCGGCAAAAGCAATGCGGTGAACATCAAAAGGCATACGGTGAGTGCCCCGATACGAATTTTTACTTCTTTAGTCATAAACTTAAACCTTGAGGTACTTATTTATTGATATCTGTGAACCGATAACGCCCACCGTAACGCCGCCGGCAAGAAAGCCGATAAGCAGTATCAGTGCAACATCGGCATAGGGGACTATGCTCGGCACGATGAGAGATAAAAAGGACAGTTCGGCACTGTTCATGTTATCCAGCAGTAGTAGATACGCGCCGGAGATGATGCCAAATGCAAAAGCGGAGGCGACAATGCCGATAACAACACCCTCCACAAAGAACGGGAATCGGATAAATGCGTTGGTCGCACCGACAAACTTCATGATATTAATCTCTTTGCGGCGGGCAAAGACGGTCAAACGTATAGTATTGACGATGACCACCAGAGAAACCAATGCCAGAACCCCGACCAGACCCCAACCGGCGATGGTGACTGTTCTGTCCACACTTACAATGACGTTTGCAATGTCGGTAGGTGAGGAGATGTAGTCTATCCCCGCAATACCGGAAATTTTGGTGGTGGTATCTTCCAACGACTCCAGCTCGAAAACCTTGACACGGTAGGAGTCGGGGAACGGATTTTCCTCCTCCTCTTTATAGCGTTCGAGGTATACCCCCGCCTCGCCGAGGTATTCTATCTGATCCTCCAGCGCTTCCAACTTTGAGACATAGACTGTCTCGTCGCTGTTGATGTTAGGTATTGTTGCGAGCGATTGACCGAATGCCGCCACCTGGTCGGATGTCAACCCCTCCTGTAGATAGATAATAATCTCGTTCTGGTCCGCCATAGAGTTTACAAAACTGTTAAGATTGGCGGAGATGAGCACCGCCACACCGGTGATGATAAGACAGGCGGTGAGAACCACGATGGAGGCAAAGCTCATGAAGCGGTTGCCTTTACCGGGCATTAAACCCTGACGTGCAAGATATAAAAATGATGAAATTGTCATAGTAAAGAGGCCCCCTTGAAATAATCGTCCGGGTTTTGTGAAAGGGTATCATACTCCGAGACAAAGTCCTGCGGCAACATGGTGTCGCTGAGGATGGAACCCTTTTCGATGTGGATAACCCTTTTTGAAAACATCTTGACGAGTTCATGTTCATGGGTGACCACCACCACGGTGGTGCCGACCATATTGATAGCCTGAAGCAGTTCCAATATTTCGACCGACAATGCCGGGTCGATGTTACCGGTCGGCTCGTCCGCAATAATAAGCGGCGGTGAATGTACCAACGCGCGCGCAAGTGCGACACGCTGTTGCTCACCGCCGGACAACTGCGAGGGATAACTTCTCGCCTTGCCGGCAAGTCCGACAAGGTCTAAAACATATGGTACACGTTTTTTTATAAGCGCGTTTGGAATATTGGTCACACGCATCGCAAACGCTACATTGTCATAGGCGTTGAGCGTCGGTATCAGCCGGAAGTCCTGAAAAACCACCCCCATGCTACGACGCAGGTATGGGATATCACGTTGCTTTATCTTGGAGACATCAAAACCGTTAATCTCGATCTTGCCCTCCGTTGCACGCTCCTCCGCAAGCATCAGCTTTAGAAATGTACTTTTGCCGGCGCCGGAGTGGCCGAGAACAAAGACGAATTCGCCCTTGTTTATGTCGATATTCACGTTGCGCAGTGCCTCGATATTGCCGTTATAGACCTTACGCACATTTTTAAAATGTATCATTAGGGTATGTCCTTTCTAAAAAAGAAACATCCTGTTTTCGACTTCAAAAGGATATAACAAACCCTTTGA
>CAYJMO010000002.1:0-4150 GCA_964371365.1 uncultured Oscillospiraceae bacterium | reverse complement strand
TCAAAAACAGGTGATTTTTATTGCTCCTGGGTGACCGAGAGGTATTTCTTAACCATTAATGCCACGTTAAACAGGATAGCGTCATCAAACTCACGCAGGTCAAGACCTGTGAGTTTTTTAATCTTTTCAAGTCGGTAGACAAGTGTGTTGCGGTGTACAAATAGACCGCGACTGGTCTCACTCACGTTGAGATTGTTCTCAAAAAAGCGTTGGATGGTAAACAGCGTCTCGTTGTCAAGGCTGTCGACGTTACCTATATGAAAAACCTCACGCAGGAACATTTCACATAGGGTTGTGGGCAGTTGATAGATAAGACGAGCTATTCCGAGGTGGGAGTAGTTGATGATATTGCGCTCATTTTCAAAAATGCGTCCTATCTCAAGCGCCATGCGCGCCTCTTTAAAACTGGTGGCCAGTTCCTTTATGCCGGTGATGGGCAGACCGATGCCGACCGATGCCTTGATATAGTGAACATCGGCGAGGGTGTCGATAATTGAGCTTGCGAGCTTGTCGATGTCGGTGGACTCGATGTCGCGCTTAGTCTCCTTGACAAGGACGGTGTCCTGCTCCGAGATGGTAAAGACGAAGTCCTTCTGTTTTTCCGGAAAAAGGTTGTTGATAGCCTCATACGCAAGTCCGTCGTTGGCACCGTAACTGCGTATCAGCAGGACAATGCGCGGAACTTCGCCGGTAAAGTGAAGCTCTCTCGCCTTAGCGTATATATCCCCCGGCAAAATATTGTCGGTAACGACATTCTTAATAAAGCTGGTTTTGTCATAACGATCGCTGTGAAATTGGCAGATACTCTCAAGCGATACCGCCACCATGTTGGCAAACTGTGTTGCGATCGAATCCTCACCGTCGACAAAAACGGCATAAACTAAGGAGTTTTGAAGCTCAAAAGTAACAAACGTAGTATCGTCAGCGACATAGTGCTTCGCATTGTAAGGAAATACGAATTCATTGCCTAACCTCTCGGTATTTGTCGAGGCGACAATCAATCCGGTTTCGTCAACAACGCCTATTTCGCGGTCAAGGCCTTCGCCCATTCGAACAATGACTTCCTGAAAAAGTTTAGTAGACATAAAACTCTCTTCTTCCTTTCCGGCTATACACCTTTATGCTTTGCTTCCTATATATAAAAATTTTGTACATATTGCTTAATTTTAATTCCTTTAATATCTATTTTACACAAAAAATTTGTTAAATGCAATAGGTAAACTAAAAAAAATATAAAAAAATACATTTTTCGGAATGTCAAAAAAACCTGTAAATCCCTTAAAATGTCAAATTCGGTGACATGCGCGGCGAATTTGACCTTCGACAAATGGCTTTGCAAAGCCATTTGTAGGGGAGGGTACCGAGAGGGGATGCATCCACTCTCGGGGCTGTCGAGCTTTTTCGACAGCCTGAAAAACGCATTTTTACCGTTTTTTTGTACGAAAATGATAGATGCATTTGGAGATAAAACCTTTCCAACTATCGATGCTCATAAATATACAGGAGGCGACAAGGGATATCAACAGTGCATAAAAGATGGAAGATGTGGAAAGCCGAAAAAGGGTTACGGGGGTTAGCTTATTGAGTGTAATTTCATCAAAGTCGACCGTGACCGAGGCGAAAATTCCGATATCTAATCGAATTTTTTTGGTACCAAACGGAAGATTAAAGACATAATAATCACCCTCGTTGCGACTATAGACAATCTTGTCGGCGGAAAAGTCCTTGTCAAGGTCATTCTGATAAAAAACGACAAATTCCCCCGGGTCGTAGGAAAAATCGCACTTTACATATAGGTTAAGCGCATCTGAGCTCAGGTGCATCTGGCTATCGCCCGTCTCGGTGATAACGGTGTCCTCGTCCACCACCTCAAGTGTGACAAGATCAAAATCGTCAACCGCAAGACTTTCGTTTGTGAGCCCAAATATAGAAATCGCCCCGATTGCAAGGTGGTAGAGTGACATGAGCGCAACGGCGAACAGTATGGCGGACAATATGGGGAATCGTTTAATAAATCCTATCATGCTGTCACCTCCACAAACATCCCCTCCTCGTCAAGGATATATAGGGTGTTGTTCTTTATCTCTTCGCGGAAAAGGGTGCTATAGGAATTTACAAACTCACCCTGTGGATGTGAGATATAGAGATAGTCAAAGTTTTCTTTGAATATAACTATAAACTCCTCGTCGGTTGCGATGTTGAAGTGGTGAATGATGTCCTGTTCCACCATATCCTCGTTACTAAAACCAAGGGAAAAATCGTATCCTGCCGTATAATCATTATAGTTGACCACGGTGGGGAAGAATATGTGCATGTTGGTCATATAGTGATAATCCTCAAACCTATCCGCGATCATAAGCACTCTACCGTCTATCTCACCATAACGCTCAATCGCTGTTTTCTCCAATAATACAGGGGTGTACGCATTTTCCGGTGCGGCAATAAAGGTGTTGTCAGCCCCTATGTATAAAAGATTGACAATGAGATAACACACCAACACCGAAATCAGGGCGAGCGATGCCTTGAAAAATCGTTTGATTATCGTAACTATAAATACTACAAAGTTAAAATAGATAAATGTATAGTAGTAGGGCATTGTGTATCTCGGATATTCCACCATCCCATCACCAAAACCGGAGATAAAATAGCTTATGGAATGGATGTATAGGTACAGACCGGCGATAAATCCGATATTTGCCACTATAAATGCTATACGATATTTTTTTGGCATCAAAACTGTGGACAGGATTCCCAACATGATAATACCGAGTAGAAGCAGATAGTCTTTTACGCCGGCAATGGTTATGGATGTGAAAAACTGTGTTTTTATCTCATTCAAAACCTCAACCTGACGGGCGGTTCTCAACTCCTCAAAGAAAATGGAATTGACTATGGTCACTATGATGCTGTCGGAGGAGGCCGCAGAGGGGGCACTCCCTTGCGGTATCGCCGGTTCATCCAAGTTGTCGTCGGTAGGGTTTTGATAATATTCCAGCTCATGCCGTTGCAACATTGCCTCGCCGTTTTGTAACGAGTCGGCGTTTCGCTGTAGTGTAGCATCACCATGCATACTCCACGCATAGTAGGTACCGACAGTGAGGACTATGCCGAGCAGTAAACCGATAACAACCCTCGAGAAACTTTTGCATCTTGCAAAAAACTCAAAGGAGTAGATAACGCCTACCACTAATACGGCAAAAACAATGCCGACATTTTTGATAAGCACAAGAGGGGCAAGACCGAGTAGGTAAAAAAGGCGACTGCGATCGGAAAAATATAGAGCCAAGGTAGCAAGCGCGAGAATTGCTATGGTAAAGTCCGACATCGCCGTGCCGTATGCATAGGACTGGGAGGAATAATTTTGTGAGGCTCCGTGATAGGTCTGCAGAAAAACACTCATCATCAAAACAAGGAAGATGACGGGCGTTAAAAATCTTTTTTCGGTATGGCTTTCTACGATTTCAGCGACAGCGCCGAAGACGACGAGCGCGGCGAATGCATAGGCAAAATGCAGGCCGTACTCATAAAATTCCGGGCTGAAAAATTGCAGGATATAGGACAGTATCGAGGAGGTTGGCGGTATGCTGTTAAGGTGGGTAAGGATGTGAGGTGTATAGGTGTAAAGCGCCCCGAGTTCCTTTGTAACCTTGGCGGCAGCACCCCAAAACGAGTATTCATCCCAATAGTAAAAAAGAGGCTGGCGGATTGCATAGATCAGCCAAAACAAAACCGCCGCAAGATTGACCATCTTTACGGCAACACAGAAGTATCCGCTAATCCCTTTGTTCTTAATCGCGGTAAGGGTGAACAAAATCACACCAAAGATAAAATAGAGCAGTGTGGATATAAAGAGCCCGTATCTACCTACCAAGGAAAAAAGCGATGTTATACTCACCGCAAACATCAACGAGGCAAGCAGTGAGACAGCAGGTTTTATTCGCAACCTGTCATTTAAAAAAACGGCAAACATATTGACGCCGAGAACGGATAAAAGCAACTTGCTATACCCCCAATAAGACTACATCACTATCGTTATGATAATAGCATTTAATTAAAACTATGTCAAGTTGGATGACTAATAGTCCCTCAACCTAAAAAACACCCCATCTCTACACAGATAAAAGTGTAAAGATGGGGCTGAAAGACTATA
>CAYJMO010000001.1:66296-67063 GCA_964371365.1 uncultured Oscillospiraceae bacterium | reverse complement strand
CGCATGTTGCAGGGTGGGTATGCCAGGCGATACATTTCGCGCTCCCTTCTTCCGCCGTAGCGGGAGGTCTGCAATCCGTGTAGCGACCAAAGCCCCCTTTGTAATAACTTGTAGGATTATAATCGGTGCATCAAATCGTGCAAAGCAGTTTTCAGGTGATTTATTCCTCGGTGTCTTCTATGATATCATAGTCCTCAGACAAGAGGTTTTCAAACATTTCAACAAGGACATTGAGTTCACTATCATCCTCGACAAGGTCCATAAATTCCTCTCCGTCAACAATGGTTGAGCGCATTATCATAAAGGATATTTCCTCATCTTCCGGCTCATCCTCCTCATCAAATGGGATAACAGCTACATAATCGTTGTCATTATGCTCAAGTTGGGCGATAATCTCGAACTCATACTCGTTTCCCTCATCGTCCATCAGGGTTACGAGATCGGGACTGTATTCTTCACTCATAATTCATTTCCATATTATTGTTACATCTTTCATCTATATAATACCTAAAATATATATAAATGTCAAGCCAACTGTTCAAGTTCGTCCCGTAGATTTTTTATTATCTTTTTTTCGAGCCGTGAAATGTAGCTCTGTGATATGCCTAATCGGTCGGCAACCTCCTTTTGGGTCCTTTCCTCGTGTCCGAAAAGACCGAACCGCATCTCGATTATCGTTCGTTCCTTATCCGGCAATCTTTTTACCGCAAGTAGGAGAGTGTTTTTCTCGTCAGCAGTTTCCAGCTGTTTTCCCACTATGTCTTGAT
>CAYJMO010000001.1:46956-66286 GCA_964371365.1 uncultured Oscillospiraceae bacterium | reverse complement strand
CTTTCGCAGATACATCAAGATTTCATTCTCGATACAGCGGGTCGCATAGGTCGCAAACTTGATGTTTTTATCGGGATCAAAGCTCGACACCGCCTTAATTAGTCCGATTGTACCGATCGAGATTAGATCCTCCACAACATTTCCACTTTGATCAAATTTTTTTGATATATAGACCACCAAACGCAGATTGTGGACAATTAACAACTCACGGCAGGCAGGCTCACCACGCTTTAGACCGGCGAAAACAATTCGCTCTTCCTCTTTGCTCAGCGGAGGGAGTAGTTTTTCCGGACCGTTAATATAATAGATATATTGCTCCGCCTGTAAACTAAAGACCGACTTTTTGATTATATTCTTACTCAGTGATAACAGCTTTGTGAGCATGATTTAAAACCTCCATAAATTCTTTTGACACAAGACAGCTTGCACCGCCGAGTTCTATCGCATTTTTTGAAAAGCAAAGCTTCACATCTCGGGCTTCCTTATTGTTGACCACAACGGTCACCGGAAATAGTGTTGCGGTCAATTCCAATCCTCCTACCCCGGTGAGAGGCAAAATCGAAAGACCGTCATTCGGCATACCGGTTGAAAAATAGTTCTCGAGTGAATGCACCAGCTCGTCCGGCAGATACTTTTTGCTATTCTTCAACCCCACAAGTATAAGAGGCGCATTTTGAAGTATATCTTGTGCGGCAAACCCACTGTCATATCGACCGTTGAGCGTGAAATTCCTCTCCTTATAATTAAAATTGAGCTCTAAAGGAGCGGTATCATGTGACGGGAATATTTTTTTGATAAGGTTGATGGCAAGGTATATTATTACGATGGTAGCGATTAACATAACCGCCGAAATATCGAAGTATACCTGCATGTTGTTGTCGGTATACTCACCGCCTGCAAGGCGAAACAGCAACAAAAGCCCTGCCAAAAGGCAGTTGACGAGTATGTACCACAAAAAGATTTTAAGATAACCCCTTGCGTTGGATTTAAAGGCTACAAGTATTATCAGCGCAGTTATTAGCAGTTTTATTGTTGCCTGCAATATGGCGGGGGGTGTAGGTAAAAAAATTATAAAGGAGGCAACACCTCCGAACACGGCGGCTAAAATTATTTGTCGACGTTTAAAGTTTACTGCAGACAACTGCGCCGCGCAGAGTAACAGAGCATAGTTAATAATAACCCCTTGCAGAAAGAGCATGTCTAAATATATTACTGTTTTCACCTGTTTTTCCTTATGTTTAAATTTATAGTTATTCAACCTGAAAATCAACACATCTTCCCGGCAGAGATTCCGTCTATCTGTGTTGTCGTCAATCGGTGAACGTTTAGTATTACTCAATCCTCCGCCTTGATAGACGAAATTTCTGCTCGGCAATCTTGTATCGTTTTTCAAGTTAAATGACTATAAAACAAGTATACCAAAGTGGAATCGAAAATAATGTCAGTGTGTGTAATTAATAACATAAAAAGACGCAACCCAAAAAGATTGCGTTCAAAAAACGTAATTTACAAACAAGACAATATTCAAACGGACGATGTGACAGAAAACAAGACGTTATCCTGACTGCTCACTCCTAAGCTCCATCCAGATATGATTTGCAAGAGTAGCAACGACCTTCATGTTAGAGGGGCGTTTTTGCGTGGTTCTATCATAACCGAAATAGTACATTTGACTATTCAAAGATCCGTTATACCAGGCTGCTTCAATGGCGTTGCGTATAATTTTCTCGATACAGGGTGCGCTAAGTTTGACCTCCTTTGCGATTTCGGGGTAGATCTCCTTAGTAATAGAGATTTGAGATGTACCGCCACGGACATATATTAGAATTGCCTTTTTAAGACAGGCATAACCTTGATAATCGGGGGACACGGTGAGTGCCTTAAGGTACTCGGTAACCAACATTTCATCCCGTAACAAACGTAAATCATTGTCAGGGCGAGAGGCAATCTCGTAGATTGTGCTAAACACAACCCCCTCGTCCTTAGGTTTAACAAAATAGTGGTCAAATTCATTCTGTATCAGCGTAGCTTCAATGTAACGATTTATTTCAGGCAACATGCCGAAAAAGCACGTCCGTCTACCACCAAGTAGCTCATAGCGTCGCTTAACTTCTACAGCATCCATGCCGGTAATAAAAACATCGGTTAGGACGGCGTCGAATATATTCATATTAAGATGGTCAAGCAAAACAAACCCATCGGGCTCGACGACACAAACATCGATTTTAACATTGTTAAAAAGTCTCTTTATTGTGTCGGCGGAAAGTGTAGCAGGTTTTGCTAACAATATTTTACAAATTTTAATCATGACCGACCTCATTCTCTTTGACTTTATTTTAACATATAAATATATATTTTCAATACATTTTCACGATTTTTGTAAGATGTTACTAAACATGTGCGAAAATTATGTGCAAATAACAAATTTTTCAAAATTCCTTGCATCAAAGTGTAGAAATTTTACACCGATTATAATGCAATCATACAAAAATTGTCGATAATTTAAATTTGTGATTGAAATATGACAAAAATTGAACTATAATAATGTTACTAAAATACACCAATATAAGTTAAAAAATTAACTACTTTGACGGTAAATTAGTGAATTTTTTAACAACTAATTATTCTGGGAGGGGTGATTGTGTATGAAAATTTTACTATGTCTTTGCGTATCATGTTATCTAATGCTATCGATGTCAACCGGTGTGAGAGCACAATCGGTCACGCCGGAATATGACTACAGTGAGTACTATATCACCGAGACCAGCCTCATGGATGATATTCAAATAATAAGAGATAATCCGGATATTCTCGGTGAGCTGATAATTCCCGACGATATTACAGAGTTGACCGCCATTGAAAAGGGCGATACATTTTGGTTGAACATTATTATTATTGATAAACGTGATCTACCAAGAGATATTACGGAGAACAAACCAAACATAATAATAAATGTTGACCCTGATGAGAATGCTTTCTCTGCGGTAGGAGACACCAATGTATTTGTAGGTGAGATGGGAATACACAATAGAGTTCCACATATTAGTGTAATATCTATCCCTCTTGAATATAGCGGAACAGGCAATACAATATCAATCGAATTTTATTACGTTAATGATGGCGGTATTCATGTTGACACTATCGACGACATAATGTTAGATTTCACCCTCGATCAAGCTATACCGTATCAAGAACCGGATGATAATGACGACAACTCCGACAATTCTGACGACGGTAACGGCAATAACAACGATAACAGTGATGACAATAATAACAACGACAATAGCAACGGGAACAGCTCTGCCGTGGTGGAGACACCGACCCCTACACCGCCGATAATTTTATTGCAGTCCATTGACTTAGGCGGAGATAGCCTTATCGCGGGCGAATCATTCAAATTCAGCGTCATCTCAAAAAATATCAGTACCTCCTTTGCGCTTGAAGATGTTACCGTGACACTCGATCTTCCGGAAGAGATTTCGCTCAATGCAGGCACTATGCCGGGTCAACATATCAGTGTTGTCTCACCCGGCGGTTTAATGAGTAACGACTTCAATCTAAAGGTACGGGCCGGAGAAGAACCACAGACAGTTGCCATAAAGGTCATATACGATGGATTTTATCGAGATGAAGAAGGCGATATCGATGATATTTCCCACACCCATGAAATAATGGTATCAATTGTGGAATTGGAGCGATTTTCAATCTCGGCTCTCGACCTTCCGGAATCCATCGAGCTTGGACAGGAAGGTGAGATGAAGTTGTCACTTTTAAATAAGAGCAATACTACCGTAAATAACATAGCTGTTACGGTCAATACTCAAGGTTCTCAGGAAAATATATTTATGTGGGTCGGCAACCTCAGTGCCGGCACAGAGGAAGTTGTAGAGATTGCTCTATCTGCGGACAGTTTAGAGGCGTTAGTGGGGTTTATAACCGTATCATATGAAAACTCACAAACCAGCGAAAAAAATCTGACAAAATCCTTTTCAATAGATGTCTCGCAACCGCAGGAGAATACGAGGGTTAAATTTGATGAATCGGTTGCAAATGCCGTAGCGGAAGAAAATTCCACTTTGCCCGAAATAAGCGAGCCGGAAAGAGATAATACTATATTAAGCTACATATCAATAGCAATTTTTGCCATCGGCTCGACCTACGCATTGACGATGTTTTTGAAAAAAATCCAAAAAGGAAAACAGGAGGCCAAACAAGTTGACAAAACAGCCTTGAAGTAATATAATTATATAGTCGGATTTTCCCCATCGAAAGGAATGAACACTATAATGCAACTGATCGGTTTAAATGAACTTCGAGAACGCTTTTTAGGCTATTTTGAACAACGAGGACATCACCGTTTTAAAAGTTTTTCACTTGTCCCGGCTCAGGATAAAAGTCTGCTCTTGATAAACTCCGGGATGGCACCACTTAAAAAGTATTTTCTCGGACAGGAGCATGTCCCGGGAAATATTGCCACATCATGCCAAAAATGCATACGTACTCCCGACATTGAACGGGTGGGGATAACCTCTCGCCACGGCACTTTTTTTGAGATGCTCGGCAACTTTTCTTTCGCCTCATATTTTAAGAAAGAGGCGATGGGATACGCACTTGATTTTTTGACAAAAGAGCTTGAAATATCGCTTGATCTTTTGTATTTTTCGGTCTATCTCGAGGATGATGAGGCTTATGAGATATGGACAAAGGAGCTGAATATACCGACCAGCCATATGGTACGTTTCGGTAAAGAGGATAACTTTTGGGAGATTGGCGCAGGTCCGTGCGGTCCTTGTAGTGAGATATATTTTGATAGGGGAGAGGCATATGGTTGCGGTTCTCCCGACTGTAAGGTCGGCTGTGAATGTGATCGATACATTGAGATTTGGAATCTTGTCTTCACCCAGTTTATCTCGGACGGTAACGGCAACTATGAAAAAATGGAACATGGCAACATCGACACCGGCATGGGACTGGAGCGCCTTGCCCGTCCGGGCAATTATCACAAAGATTGAGCAGCTCGCCGGCTATGAGTATAAGAAAGACGCACAAAAGGATATTTCGGTTCGAGTCATAACCGACCATATCCGCAGTACCGTATTTTTGGTAGGCGACGGTGTACTGCCCGGCAATGAGGGTCGGGGTTATGTTTTGCGCCGACTTCTACGTCGTGCGGCTCGACATGGTCGTTTGCTTGGTATAAAAGGAGCGTTCTTGCAACAACTCTGCGAGCTTGTAATTTCATTAAATGTTGACAGCTATCCGGAACTAAAAGAGAATGAAGATTACATCAAAAAGGTTATTGGTGTTGAGGAGGAGCGTTTCGCTAAGACTATCGACTCCGGTTCCGCTCTGCTCTTTACAGAGATTGAGAAGATAAAAAAATCCGGTGTCGCGGTTCTCGGCGGGGATGTGGCATTTAAATTAAGTGATACCTTTGGCTTTCCTCTTGACCTTACAAAGGAGATTTTGTCAGAGCAAGGGTTAAATGTTGATGAGGACGAGTTCAAAAGGCTTTTACAGGTTCAAAAAGACACAGCGCGCAGTGCAAGAGCAAAACAGGGTGGTGTAAGCTGGTCAGATGAGATTTTTTCGGAAAAGGGTATACAGCCCAGCGAATTTTGCGGTTATACCGAGCTCAATAAAGAGGTGAATATACTTGCAATTGCTCATGAAGGACGATTGACCGACATGGTCAGCGTTGACGATGAACCGAAAGAGGACATAGGGATAATACTTGATATAACCCCTTTTTATGCCGAGGGCGGTGGTGAGGTCGGCGATACCGGAACATTGGGCATGTCGGGTGTCGAGATCGAGATTGTCGACACAGTCAAGATTTCGGGTGGATTGTACCTTCATAAAGCTCGATTGATAGAGGGCAGAATTTTTGAGGGAATGCAACTGACTGCATCGGTCAACAAACGTATGAGACAATCGATTAAGCGTAACCATACAGCGGCACACCTTTTACAAAAAGCATTGATTGAGACACTCGGTGACCACGTTCATCAGGCAGGCTCTTTTGTAAATGATACCCGCGTGAGATTTGACTTCACTCATTTTTCTCAGATGACTGCTGAAGAGATAAAGAAGGTTGAGGAGGACGTAAACCGCGCGATCTTTGACAACCTTGATGTCAAGGCGGAGCTGCTACCTATTGAGGAGGCGAAAAAGCTCGGCGCACAGGCACTATTCGGTGAAAAATATGGCGATGTAGTTCGTGTAATATCGGTTGAGGATAATTCGGTAGAGTTCTGTGGTGGATGCCATGTGGATAATACCGCACAGATAGGCTGTTTTAAGATAATCTCCGAGGGGTCTGTTGCAGCGGGTGTCAGACGTATCGAGGGCACGACCGGTGCCGGCGTGTTAACCTATCTTAACGAGCGCGAGGAGCTGTTAGAGCGATGCCAAAGCCTCACAAAGCTCAACAGTCCCGTAGAGTTACCAGCGAGAATAGCATCTCTTATTAGCGAGAACAAAGAGAAAGAGACAACGATAAATTCTCTAAAAAACGCGGCTGCCGAACAGCAACTGACCAATGTGGTCAACAATGCTATGCGAATTAAGGATTTAACACTTTATGTAGGTGTTTTAAACGACGTTGATACAGCTACTTTGCGTGAGTGCAGTGCAAAACTTAAAAGTAGATCAGATGATGCGGTTGTCCTATTAATTGGAAAAAATGATGACAAAATCTCTATCGTTGCGGCTTGTTCTAAAGGTGCAACGGACTGTGGATGCTCTGCCGGAGCGATGATAAAATCTATAACCTCACAATATGGCGGAAGTGGCGGCGGTAAGCCGGATTTCGCGATGGGTGGGCTTAAAGATGCTGCATGTATTCAGGATATTATTGACAATATAGGTAGTTTTATTTAAGGAGAAGCAAGAATATGAGCTGTCTTTTTTGTGAGATTGTAAATGGCAATATTAACAGTGAGCGAATTTTTGAAAACGATAAATTTATTGTTATTAAGGACATTTCGCCTGTAGCACCGGTCCACCTGTTGATTATTGCCAAACAGCATTTGGAGAATGCCGAGGGACTTGAAAACGAACCCGAGATTGCCTCCGGAGTTTTTTCTGTCGCAAAACAGGTTGCGAGTTTGCAGGGTATGACGGATGGATATCGTTTGATTACCAACAAGGGTGACCACGGTGGTCAATCTGTCAATCACCTACACTTCCATCTATTGGGTGGAAAAGCACTTGAGTGGCACAAACTATAGATAAGAAATGAGGATTTTATGCAATATTATGATATCGAAATTGCCGGTTTGAGACGACAACTGCCGGTTTGTAGAATCTCGCCGACCCTTTCCATTGCAGGTTTTATCATGTTTAACGACGTTGAGTTAACAATTGCTTCAGCAAAAGTATTGATAGAAAAATCGCCGGAATTCGATTTAATTATTACGCCGGAGGCAAAGAGCATACCACTCACATATGAGATGTCTCGACAGTCTTGTAAACCATATCTTGTGGCACGAAAAGGACCTAAGCTTTATATGGTTGATCCAAAGGCGTTTAACGTTAAAAGCATCACTACCACCAACGAACAACAGCTTGTAATGGGACAGGAAGAATTCGACCTCATAAAGGGGAAACGAGTACTTTTAGTCGATGATGTTATCAGTACCGGCAAGACGCTCGACACCCTTGAAGAGATGGTCACCTACGCCGGCGGTGTTGTTTGTGGACGGTGTGCGGTTCTGGCAGAGGGTGATGCACAAGGTCGTGATGATATAATTTATCTTCAAGATCTGCCGCTGATTGAGGGCTAAACACTACCTAAAATAGGTGGGGAATGCTATGCGCAGACCGCTTGCTTATATCGGGTTCAGCTTTCTCTTTTCGCTGATGATTGCCATTTTGACCGACATCGGCGTATTTATACTGTTAATATTGGTAGGACTTCTGTTCGCAACGTCTGCATTTTTGTATTCACGTCGACCGGTTACGTCGTTGACCATAATGGTCATTGCTATTTCTGCCATATTCGCTCAGCTATATCTCATGTTATTTAATAACGTAATAATTGATATGGATGACGTATCGAGCGGCACTCATAATATTACAGGTATTGTCATAAGTACCGACAGTTCAGCCTACGCAACATCTGAAATTGAAGTCAAAATAATCTCATCCGAGACATTGTCTAAGGGTACGGTTATCGGAATTTCACAGGCTCCGATAGTGGATGTAGGGGATATGATTTCCTGTACTGTCGATATAATGACCAATACGGTCAATGACACTTACGACCTTCGAAACGGTGTGTTCATTACCGGAATTTACGCAGGTAATATGTCAGTTATCTCGAATGGGCACGGTAGGGAAATATTTTTTCTACAGATCCAGACGTGGTTGACCGAAATAATTAATACATACCTATCACCCGAAATTGCCGGTGTTGCGGCCGCACTGGTTTATGGCGATCGCACCGGTCTCGAGTATTCTATCTTAAAGAATTTTTCCCGTTCCGGACTTTCACATGTGTTGGTAGTCTCAGGACTCCATCTGTCGATATTATCTGCAATATTACTTCCTGTATTTAACAAAATTCTACGTAAAAAGGTCATTGTATACTCAGCGCTTATACTATTTGTTATCTTTTATACATTGCTTTGCGGTGTACGCCTATCAGTTTTACGTGCGGCATTTGTAGTTATAATGATTTCTGTTTCGAACATTATTTCAAGACGCGCCGACACATATTCCTCACTTGGGCTCGGTGCACTGTTAATAACCCTTACAAATCCCTACAGCAGTGTCGACCTATCCCTCCTTCTTTCGTTGTTTGCTACAATCGGTATTTTATATGGCAACGACCTTTTTAAACCAATAATGGCTCGAATTAAGACCTTTAACCGTCATATTGCGTGGCTTATATCTATAACATTGACAACCTGCCTTGCTATTGTTGCGACCATGCCGGTATTCGCCGCCATTGAAGACGGGTTTTCTCTCTTGGCTGTCCCTGCAAATATCCTCTCTGCTTTACTTGTGGCTCCGATTATCTCATTTATATTGATTGGTCTTTTGCTCGGAGGATTAGGTATTTCGCCTCTTGCCGAGGTTGCTTTTACCTTTGCAGAGGCACTAATAACTCTTTTACTATCGACTGCTAACGCAATATCCAACATTGAATGGCAATACATAAATTTTGTGGGAGGGTTCCCTTTCGTTTTAATGCTGATTGCATTTTCGGTGGGTGTAGTTGTATTTCTGAATGATAGACCGTACTATGCTGTTATTTCCGGTGTTATTATCGTTTTATTTGGCGCAGTTTCCTATAACATTCTCGATCATGACACCATTCATCTCGCTGTGGTTGGCGACACCTTGAACCCTGTTATTGTCATGACCAAGAATAATGAAGCCGCCGTTATCTATCGGGCGACAAAAAGTAATAACGACGCCGTTATAGAGTATCTAAATGCCCGAAATATTGATGGAATTGACAGCATTATTGATATAAGTCATGCCGAGAGTACACTTGATTTAACAGCCGATGTGATCGTTAAGTTTAACGAAAGTCAACATTATACAAACTCATTGACCATACTGGACAATGTTGTTGTGGAGCTCCGTAGACAGGAGAATTCTAACGTTTGTCTGCTTAATGTAGGCGGTGTTACTGCTACTATTAGCAGTGGAGAAACTGATTATGAGGGTTATTCAGCACAAACACTTGTCGTTGCAGGATCATATGAGTTGAGGAATTTTGACTCGGAATATGTATTTGCAAAAAAGCCATCGGTTATTATTGCATCGAATGTAGACATGCTGTCGACGGACGATTTTAATGAATTTTGGATCAGGCCATACCATTCATATATGATTGTATAAAATATAAGGAGCACTATGTCACGACTGTTATCAAAGGAACATAATGAGGATTTTGTACTTTACTCCTCACAGGATTTGTCACTTTTGCGACTTGCTCAGCTGGAGTTCATTGCAAAGTATAAAGATTGTGAAATTGAACAGTTTGAACAACAGGAATTAGACATAGGGGAGTTTTTAACCGCGCTTGGAACGATGAGTTTTTTTGCGGAAAAACGAATAATTTTACTTCGAATTGATGACATCGCAAAAATTAATGAGCAGGATTTTAATGAACTTTGCTCTGCAATTGAAACCGCCGAAGGGTGTAGAGTAATTGTTTTCTTGCTCTATGCCGACAGATTTTCTGCGGACGCAAAGCAGGCTAAGGCCATCAAGAAATTGTTTTTGACCATAGGGGTCAACAAGCACCTTGAGTCACTAAAAGGGGAGGGGATAAAAAAATTCATCCGTGCAACCGCCGATTCGCTTAATTGTAAAATTGAACCACAGGCGGTTGACCTGCTTATAAGTAAGTTTGATAAAGACATTATTCTTTTGGAAAAGGAGATAGAGAAGGCGGCCGCATTCGGTGATTATGAAATAATCACCTTGAAAGACGTTGAGACAATATCGACAACCGTATTATCCGCCGACATTTTTTCGCTTGTCAACCTTTTGATTACCGGTAACTCACGCGAGTGTTTTTCTCGATTGAATATATTATTGGAGCAGGGGCACGAGCCTATTGCAATTCTTGCGGCGATATCCGGATCATTCTTTGATATTTATGCCGTCGGTGTCGGAAATACTGCCGGAAAAAAATATTCAGAAGTCTTTAAGGAACTCGGCTATAAAGGAAGTGACTATCGTCTAAAAAAGGCAGATGAAACAGGGGCTCGATTAAATGGGGAAAAAAAATCTCATATCATGCGGCTTTTACTTGAAGCGGATATAAAGCTAAAATCGACCTCTGCTGAGCGTGATACGACACTCTATCGTTATTTAATCGGAGTTAGTGACATTATCGGGGCGCGATGATGGATAAAATATTAATCAAAGAGGCTGTCGTAGTGGAAGGCCACTATGACGTGGTGGCTTTGTCGGAAATTATTGATGGTCAGATTGTTGCCACAAATGGTTTTGGGGTGTTTAATGACAAAGAGTTGCAGACGCTGATTCGACAGCTTGCGGCCCGTCAAGGCGTTATTATCATGACCGACAGCGACACTTCCGGTTTTAAAATTCGTGCCTTTGTAGCGCAGATGTTGCCACCGGAGCAGGTAAAACATGCCTACATTCCGGAAATTTCCGGCAAGGAGAAAAGAAAGCGCACTCCATCAAAATCACAGATGCTCGGCGTAGAGGGCACCGATAAAGAGTTACTAAAAAACTTGATAATATCGGCATCAACCACACGTGAAAAAAGTGAAAACAAGTTTAACCACGCATTGTTCTATCGACTTGGATTAAGTGGAACGCAGGAGAGTGCGAAAAAACGCAGGGCACTGCTAACCCATCTCGGACTGCCCACAAGGCTCTCGACCGGCGCAATGATAAAGATACTGCCATCATTAATTACCCTTGAACAGCTGGAGGATTTTGCCGAAAACAGCACAAAATGATATAATATTTTTTCTTGATGATACACCTACGAGCTGACCGACATGGTTATATCGTAGGTGTATTATTAAAATGATGTTGTATTTTTATATAATGATGTTACAAAAATATCATATGATAACTTTTATTGACAGGATAAAACGGTGTAATAACTGCATTAATGAGTCATCAATCACGTTTACTGTTGTTGACCTCTGTGGTCAATCAGTGAAATATACAGATTATATAGGTGTTTTTATACGTTCAAGTCCGTTTTTTTCATTTCGATTGATAAATTTAATTATATATTTTGTTTGTGAAAATGATTGTATTGGATTGTAGGGGGATGGAGGTAATTTTATTGTTATGATAACAATAAAATTTAGTGTCATATTTTGTGGTGTATAATGTGCTGTATCTTTTTAGAATATGAGTATAGTTAAACCACTTCAAAATACATACTCAAAGTTGTTATCATTTCGATTGAGGGTATATTCTCTACGAAATATTAATAACGTCTTATTGTACTTATTTCAAAGTGGTTTAACTTCAAATTATTATTGGTGTAAATAGGATAAATTAATCAACGTGGTATATATCGCTTAGCCACCGTTCTCCTCATTGCCGCCATCGCCTTCAGTTTCAGGTTGTTTAGTTCCTAATGCTCTACCGGCAATAGATGCTGAACTCAGTGTGGAAGTAGCATTGTCAACTTCACTTTGGGTTGCATTAGCATTATTGTTAACCGCTTCCGCAGTGCTAATTGCAGCTCTGTATGCATCTATATTTGCTTGTGTTGCCCAGTATACATCAGTGGCAATATCGGTTCCATCAGCGGATGGGGAAGTAGAGTTAGCCAAGCTTTGCGCTGCAGAAATTGCACTACTTAAAGCCGATTTGTCTACGACTACCGTTACAGGTTTTGTTCCTAAAAAGTCATTATTTGTAAAGTTGCTTATCGCAGTGTCTACCGCAGTCTTTGCGGCATTTATTTGATCAAGTGTTGAGGCATCGTTTGCAATAACAGCCTCTGCATCAGTTTTCGCTTTAGAAAGTGCGTCATAAAATGTTGCACTAATAAAGTTTTTCCCGTTTTCCAACTGTGTAGCGTCGGTAACAGTCGTACTGGTTGCAGTTCCAAGTGTTGAGTTTGCGTTATTTATTGAGGTTTGTAACGCACTCTTCGCCACCAGCTCCGCACTCACCGTAGCCTCTGTCTTTTTGCTCTGCTGATAGAGTGATATCTGAGAGTTGATGGTTGCCTCTGCGGTGATTACCGCTGTCGCCTGTGCGGTGGATGCGCTTGCTATCAACTGTTCTCCCGTGGCTATTGCGGCATTAAGTGCATCATATACCGTCTGTGGAACCCAGGATGCGGCTATTACTGCGGCTGTTAGGTCGCTACCGTCACCGGCAGGGCTCGGAGTGGACTCCGCAAGCTTCTTTTTACCATTTGAGACTGCGAGTTTTAATCGTTCAATCTCGCCAGCAGTTGCAATACCGGCTGCCGTTGACTCGCTCTCGGATTCAGATTCGTCATCTTCCTCTACTTCCGGTTCAGGGGGATTGCGACGAGTGGGTTGAGTTTGCAACGGTTGAGGTCTTCTATCCTCAGTTTCATACACATGTGTATTTGCAAATTCAAGTATTGCCTCATGTGCCGCCGCTACAAGGTGGTAGCCGTCCGAGGCGGCATACTGTGATTTAAGGAAGCCGTCCTCATCCTTTAATAGTGTCGTGGTGTTGAGGAGCATCCAGCCGTTTTCCTCCACCATATCGACCAGCGCTAAGTTAAATTGGTCGATGACCTTTTGGCTTACATTAGAGTTAGTGTTATTTGCCTGTTGAGTGACCGGTGGGATGGTTGTAACAATGATATCGCAGTATTCCCATGCCTCAAGAATGGCGGCAATCGCCTTTTCATAGTTTGCAATAAACTGCTCTGTTGTTACACCGACAAGGTTGTTTGTTCCAAAGTTTATAAATATTCGGTGGGGCTGTTGTGCAGCAATTGCGTAGGGGATAGTCTGAGCAGTATCGGAACCTAAATAGTAGACACCTCGATGGGAGGCAACCGATTGAATGCCCATTCCCTCAATACCGACAACATTTTCAAGTGGCAAAAATCCGTTTGATGAAAATCCTACAGTATTGGAGTCGCCTATAAACATACTGTTGAGCAGATAATCCTCGTCCGCCGCCTCGGTTTCCGATAGGATGGAGGGGTTTTCCTGTTCGATGGCGAACTCTTCCGGATCATAGGGCACCATATCCGGTTCAGTAATCCCTTCGCTATCCGTTGAATCGGGAGACTCACTATCGACCGGTACACTGTCGCCGGAAAATACCGCAATAACAATTAATCCGCCGACGATAGAGACCAATAGAATTCCGGAAACGGCTGAAATGACTATCTTTTGAGCCGTGCTTAACATCATAAACTCATTTTTAAGGTTGGAAAAAAATCCTTTAATTTTATCCAAAAACCCTGTACTTGATTGTTTTTTCACAATACCTCCATGGACGTAATATTTTTGTAATTATAACACAGATGTGTTGTCATTTCAAGTTAAAATTAATTATTGTAAATAATCTGTCAGAATATATATCATGTATAAACATAATGGATTCTTTTGTAAAAAGGTTCTAAACAATATGTATCAACAAATATATTTTTTAAAAAACACCCATGATCTTAAACAAAAAGGATAATATTATGAAGGAATATATGAATGTCATCGACAACCTACCACCCATTGTTTCATCAAGTCTTGCCGGAGTGCCGAACATGTTGAAAGAAAGGGTGGTTGAAATACGTCTTCGGGTAGGTAAACCCTTGATGATTGCAACACCGGATAAAAACTATTACATTGACCGCATTGGTCAAGCGGTATGTGATCCCGATTCTGCAAAAAGTATAAGCTCTGAGATGATAAGGGAGGTGTTGCTTTGTATTTCAGGTCGTGCAATCCACTCAAGACAGAGCGAACTTGTAAAAGGTTACATAACAATGCAGGGCGGTCACCGAGTCGGCGTCGCCGGCGTTGCGGTGGTGGAGGACGGTGTCATATCCGATATTAAAGAAATATCTTCCCTTAATATAAGAATTGCAAAACATCGAAAACTTCCCGAGGTCGAGATGCTCGGTGATGTATTATCCCGACCGATGTTCTCGCTTTTAATTGTCGGTGTGCCACGGAGCGGCAAGACGACCATCCTAAAGAGTATTGCAAAACATCTATCCGACAAAAATAAACAGGTTAGCATTGTTGATACAAGAAGAGAGATCGCACCGGACACCGAGAGATTTTTCAGCTGTTGTGACGTGCTGAGCGGATATCCACGTGGCGAGGGAATGGTCAGTGCAATAAAAAGTCTTGCACCGGATGTGATAATATGTGATGAGGTGGGGGACAGCGACGATGTCGAGGCGATACTCTCGGCAAGCAACGCGGGTGTCAATCTTGTGTTGACAGCACATGCGGACAGCATAGCAACATTAAAAACTCGCAGAGTGCTTGCAACACTGTTGGATGGTGGGGTTTTCACTGATATTGCGATATTAAACAGTGCAAAAAAGCCCGGCGAAATAAGGGAGGTTGTACGATGGAACTGACCATTAAAATTGTTGGAGCGACATCGATTATACTATGCGGATTTTTAGTTGCAAAATTTTTCATTGACCAGTCTGGTCGAAAATTGACAATATTGACCGAAGTGGTCGATTTATTTTCGTTTATCCATAACAACTTTTATTATCGTCGCAGTAGTGTTGTGGAGACTTTAGAGGAGGCTCAAAAAATAGAGCGGGTTTGTCTTGATCTAAAACTTGACAATTTCAGCAATGTAGATTATAAAGCAGAACTCGATGACCGCATCGGTCAATCTGATGGCTTGAATAAATTATTGACGACAAGACAACGGGAGATGTTTTGTGATGCATTGAAAAATATCGGTGTGGGGAGTTTAGACGAGGAGTGTTCACGACTTGAATATTTCATTAGCTACTTTAAAAGTGAACTTGAAATTTTTACGGGGAGGGAGATGAAAAATCGTCGTGTATGCTTAGGGATGTGTATCTATGCCTCGCTCGTGCTCACCGTCATTCTCTTTTAGGAAAGGACGTAAGATGGATATAAACTTTATCTTTAGGATTGCGGCAATAGGTATTGTGGTTTCTGTCCTTAATCAACTGCTTATCCGTAGCGGTCGTGAGGAACAGGCGACAATGACGACACTTGCCGGTTTAGTGGTGGTTTTGATGATGATTTTGACCGAGATATCTTTGCTTTTTGACACAATTCAAGACCTGTTTGACCTTTGATGGCAGGTATATTATGGAAAACATTTTTTCGATTGCACTTTTCTTAATCGTCACGGCGGTTTTATCGGTCGTTCTTCGCAGATATGATAGCGCAATAGCATTGATGATGGTGATAGGTGCCTCGGTGTTGTTGCTACTCCTTATCACCCCGATGCTCTCTCAGGTGGTTGACTCGCTGAGCGAAGTAACCTCGCTCATTTCACAGGGCCCGTTTGATATTGTCGTTAAGGCGGTAGGGATATGTGTGCTGTCGGGACTTGCGAGCGATGTATGCCTCGATGCAGGGCAAAACGCACTTTCCTCTATAGCGATACTGTCCGGCAAGGTTGCTATAGTGATAAGCGCACTACCACTGCTTGGAGAACTTATGCAGGAGGTGTTGAATATTTTGAGGTAGTAAAATTTAAGATGAGAGTAATTTTTATAACACTGATAATGGTCTCAACCCTTATGACGAGCGTTGTGGCGAATGGCTATGAGGATGGGGCAGTGACGCAGGGTTTGCAAGAGATAGAAAGAGAGATCGACTTTGAAACGGGCGAGATTCTCTCAATGTCACCAAACGATCTGTTTAATGGATTCATAGATGGACTTGCAGACCAGATGAGCGGCCCATTTATCCTCCTTGTTACGGTGATTGCGGTACTTTTTATCTCAACACTCGCGCAAAGTGTAGTCCCGATGCAGATAAAAAACGGCACCGACATATCCGGGCCTGTGGATACCGTTATCAATATTGTAGTTTTTTTAGTTCTTTTGACTCCGATCCTGTCGATACAGGGTGAGTTGTCAGAGGTTATTTATGATTGTAAGAGAATGATCGACAGCTTTTTGATGGTGTTTATTTCACTTCTTGCCGCAGGTGGTCAGGTGGGCACTGCGGCTGCAACCGGTTTTTTCTCCGGCGCTGTATTTGTTGTCAGTGAATTGATTGTAAATGCGATTTTACCCCTTGTTGCCATATATCTGTCACTTAAAAGTTGCTCGCTATGTGTTAATACCGTCAATTTTTCCGGCATGGCGGAGATTGTGCGAAAGGGGGCGAGATATATACTGCTCGGCACAGCAAGCGTTTTTACCGCTGTTATCGGTATGCAGAGCCTTATTGCTTCCGCCGCAGACAACCTCGCGCTGCGAACCGGAAAGTTCATCGTTTCGGCAGGTGTTCCGATAATCGGCTCCGCTATTCAGGAGGCGATAACTACGGTTATAGGAGGTGTTACTGCGCTCAAAACCACCGCAGGTATAACCGCCATTTTAGGGGTTGTGTTGATGTTTGCTCCACTCCTAATGCGGTGCATCGCCTATCTATTGATCTTTTCCTTGTGCGGTGTAGCCGCCGAGATTGCAAATAGCAAAAAGGCGTGCGAGTTGCTAAGATCGGCGGCGCACAGTATGGAGATTTTTTTCTCCTGCATAGTGCTCTTCTGTCTGATGTTGACCCTTTCGATACTGACCTTTATGCTGTCGGGAGGTGTCATAAATTAGTATAGTGTTTTTAAATGAAAAGGTAGAATATGATTGAAGCTCTAAAGGAACTGACCGTTGTAATGTGCGCACTTATGCTCATTATCTCGGTGGTGGAGGCACTTGTGCCGAGGAACAATTTTGCTCCTATCATCAGATGGGTGGTCCTGCTTTTTACATTAATATCGATAATAAAGCCTATAAGAGAGATAGATACCTCGGCGATGGTGGAGGGATTCAGTCTGCCGGAGGTGGAGGCGGTAACGGTGGAGGATAATATTTTAAACGGCGCACTCGATCTATTAAGCGATAATATCCGCATCTCGTTAGAGTCAAAGGGTATATCGGTTGGTGGTATCGAGATAGAGTTATCGCAGGGGGAACATGGTGTTGATATCGGCACTATATATATAGAAGACGTTCAACCCGATTTGCGAGAAACGGTGATAGAAACGGTCGGAATTTTGACCGACGGTGCGGGTGAGGTGGTGTTTGAGTAGATTACAATGCCAAGTTGAAGGACTATATATAGGAAAGGGGAGGAAATGTCGGAGAAGAAAACAAGAAAGTCACCACCGGAGCTCTCGAAGCTTTTAAGCAAGATTGATCTGAAAAAGTATTACTGGTTGATTTCGTTGTTAATTTTTGGGGTGATACTGCTTATGTTCGATGGTTTCCCTACGACAACATCGACGTCGGAGCAGGTGGAGTACGATCCGGTCGAGTTGGAGCGGGACTATGAGGAGAGGCTAATTGCACTTATCGAGCAGATAGAGGGTGCCGGCGTGACCAAGGTGATGGTAACCATCGAGGGAACAGGTCAAAAGGTCTATGCAAAGATTGAAAACAGCGACGAGGAGATAAGCAGTACCGAGCAGGATACCGACACAAAGACCGGTTATTCCACCGACTATATTATAGTAGAGGATGAAAACGGCAACGACACCGCCCTAATTGAAAAGGAGTATGAGCCGGCTGTTTTAGGTGTGGCGGTGCTCTGTGAGGGGGGAGATGACATAGGGATCATCACCTCGGTGACCGAGCTGTGTGAGGTGGTGACCGGCGTGTCCGGCAACAATGTTTTTGTCGGCAAGCTTGCTTAGTTTATAGGAATACTATAAAGAAAGCATTCATATAATGAAACAGAGGATTAAAAAGCAGGTGATGCCGACCCCGGCGAGATATCTGCAAAACAGCCGTCAGGCAGAAAGGTATGGCCATACATGCTTAAAAAATTCAAACACTTTAAAATTAAAAAACAGGTGACCTTTTTATCCCTTCTTCTCGCATTGGCGGTTGCGGTGTTTCTCAACTGGCAATATGCCGAGAGTAATACCGACTACAGAATGTTAGAGGAGGAGGCGGTCATGACGGAGCTCACTGTGCTGTCCACCGAAAACGCCGAAGAAGTCACCGAGGAGGATTTACAGCGCAACTATGGTGATGCTCAGCTTGTAAGCCTAACCCAGCAGGAAAGTCTTGAATATTTTGAGGAGGCAAGACTGTCCCGTGACAAATCAAGAGATGAGGCACTGGAAAAGATGCAAGAAACTTTAGAGGATGTCGAACTCGGTGAGGAGGATAAGGCGGTATTGACCGCTACACTTTCCGACACAATAAGCAGTATCACTGTGGAAGATGAGATCGAGAGTCTCGCAAAGGCAAAAGGTTTTGTGGAGTGTGTTGTATACATAGACGGTGATAGTGCAAACATAGCGGTCATGACAAAAAGTTCGTCGCTGACCGGACAAGAGGTCATGCAGTTGCGTGACATGGTCATGAGTAAAACTGACATTGAGGCTAAAAATATTAAAATTGTAGAGGTTAAATAGTTGCTCTTTGTAAAAAGTTGTGATATAATAAACATATATATCCACACCTAACAAAAGGGATTTACAGCAATGGAAGTAAATAAAGCTCAGCAGGACGGGGGACGCGTTCAGGTCTCCACCGAAGTTATATCAAATATAGCCAAGATTGCGGCAATGGAGGTATCGGAGGTCAAGGATCTCTCGAAAGGGAACCTCGGCATAAAATCCATTATCAACAAGGTGGCATCTGTTAACCCGATATCGGTCACGATCACCGCCGGTGTCGCGGTAATTG
>CAYJMO010000001.1:42470-46946 GCA_964371365.1 uncultured Oscillospiraceae bacterium | reverse complement strand
ATCATCGTCGATCTCGGCACAAAAATCCGTGTTGTCGGCAGGGCAGTGCAGGATAGCGTCAAGTCGGCGGTACAGAATATGACCGGAATAACCGTCTCAAAGGTCAACGTCATAGTCTGTGGTATCTCGGAGCAACAGGGGTTGTAAGGGTTTTTCCCGATGACCGTCTATGCTCAAAGGAATACAAAATAATGAACAGAAGAAAAGCACGTGAAACAGCATTTGTTGCAATATTTTCAGCCTCCTTCGGCCCTATTTCGGCCGAGGAGGCTATTGCCGGTTTGATAGAGTCGGACGATATCGAGCCGGATACCTTTTGTCGTCAGTTGGTGACGGCATTCGACCAAAACAACGTCTTTATTGATGAAAAAATTAGAGTGAACCTCAAGGGTTGGGAATTTGAGCGCGTGTCTCGTGTCTCCATTGCCGTTTTGCGTGTTGCAATAGCCGAGCTTTATTTCGCCGGCGATAACCCGAGTGGGGTGTCCATCAATGAGGCGGTGGAGATTGCTAAACGATACGGCGAGGAAAGCGATTTTCAGTTTGTCAACGGAGTTCTCTCGGCGGTTTTTAAGGAGATGGACGAAAAAGATGGAACCGATTAGTATATCGGCGTTAAACCGCTTTGTTAAAGACCTACTCGACAACAATGAGGCACTCTGCGATCTCGTCATCACTGCCGAGCTCGCCTCCTTTCACCTTCATCGTAAGTCGGGACACTGTTACTTTATCCTAAAGGACAGTGAGAGTAGTGTCAAGGCGGTCATGTTCTCGCGTGATGCCGACCGTTTGTCCTTTGTGCCGGAGGACGGTATGCAGCTTTTAGTGCGTGCAAGGGCAACGCTGTACCAGAAGGATGGTAGTTTTCAGCTCTATGTCACCCATATGTTTTTGGACGGGGAGGGTGCGCTGAATGCCGCATTTTTAAAGACAAAACAGCGATTGGAACAACGAGGTTTTTTTGATCCGTCACACAAAAAGCCCCTGCCGGATAGCCCGGCGTGTATCGGGCTTGTGACCTCTAAGGACGGTGCGGCGCTTCAGGACATACTCGCTGTGGTGCGCAGACGCACGTTGAAGAGTATTCGTTTCATTCTTTTTGACACACCGGTACAGGGTGCGACGGCGGCAGATCCCATCGCTCAAGGCATAAGAGCCCTCGATCGACACCCCGATGTTGAGCTGATATTGGTTACAAGGGGCGGCGGCAGTGCCGAAGATCTGTTTGTTTTTAACAGCGAGGTTATAGCCGAGGCGATATACAACGCTGAAAAACCGGTGGTGTCCGCTATAGGACATGAGATTGATCTGCTTATCAGCGACCTTGTAGCGGATGTACGAGCCGCTACACCTACCGCCGCGGCGGAGATTGTATTAATCGACCCGTCACAACTGCTCTATCGATATAAAGTGGCGTGTGGTGCGATAGATAAAAAGAGAATAGCATCAGCGGTCAATATGTCAAAACAACGATTGTCAGATGTTGCACAAAAACTTCAAGATACAACAAAATCACGGGTTGAGCGTGCTCGGTTGAGGCTTAACACACTCGGTGACCGACTCACCGCCTTTGATCCGAATAGGGTGCTTAAAAAAGGATATGCTGTCATAAGACGTGAACAAAAACCACTCGGGGAGCTCCTTCCGAACAAAGGAGATCATATCGAGCTTGAGACCAAGGAGGCGTTTATCGAGTGTTTAGTTGAGAATGTCAGCCCAAAAACGTTGTAGAAAGGATTATATGGAAAAGAGGACGTTTGAACAGGCTTTAGCCGAACTGGAAAAGATCGCGGTCAAGATTGCAGACGATGAAACCGGCATAGAGGAACTTCTGCCTCTATATGAGCAGGGGGAGAAATTGCGTCTTGAGTGCGAGGGGCTGCTTAACACTGTCGAGGTAGGGCTCGAGACTTATAAAGAGGATTAATTCCGATAGAAAGGATGTAACTGATATGGATAACATGATGTATAACGACAAACTAAAAGAGTATAAAAATGCAGTAGAACATACGTTGACCGAAGTGGTCAGTATGTTGCCACACCGTGACAGCGAGGTCGCAAAGGCGGCGGAGTACAGCCTTTTATCCGGAGGAAAGAGGATACGCGGTGTGCTGGTGTTAGCCGTGTGTGACATGCTATGTCAGAGCTATGAAAAGGCGCTGAGCCTCGCCGCGGCGGTGGAGATGATTCACTGCTATACCTTGATACACGACGACCTGCCCTGTATGGATGACGACAATCTACGCCGCGGTATGCCGGCATGTCACGTCAAATATGGAGAGGCAAGTGCACTGCTCGCCGGTGACAGCCTGCTCACTCATGCGTTCGGCGTTGTCGCCTCGGCACAGATTCCGGCAGAGGCGCTTTTGACGGCAGTTCAATTATTATCTTATTCCGCAGGGCTTGGCGGAGTTATCTACGGTCAGGATTTGGATCTCAACAACTGCGATCGCACCATCACCGAAAGTATGCTTAATGAGATTCACCGCAACAAGACCGGCGCGCTAATTTCTACCTCGGTTCAGCTCGGCGCTATTGCCGCCGGCTCGAACAGTCAGGAGTTTTTGACACTGCGCGACTTTGCGTTCACTCTGGGACTGACTTTTCAGATAATTGATGATATATTAGATATCACCTCCACCGAGGAGGAACTCGGAAAGCCGATAGGCAGTGATGTTGTAAGCGGAAAGACCACCTATGTTACTTTATATGGTAAAGAAAGGGCGCAAAAGTACGCCGATCTGCTTGCAGAGGAAAATGCACGCGAGTTGGAGGCGGTCTTTGGTGAGAAGTGTTCTTTCCTGTTATGTCTTCAGGAAGAGTTGTTAAAACGAAGAAGTTGAGCCAAAAAGCGCAAAGAGTTTATTCAATTTATATGCCTTTAATTATAGAGAGGGATTGTCGGAAATGTCTCTGATTGACACCATAAAACAGCCGAAAGACCTGAGAGGTTTAACGGCAGGTCAGCTTATCACGCTGTGTAGCGAGATACGCTCCTTTTTGGTGGAATCGGTCGGGAACAGCGGCGGTCATATGGCTTCCAATCTTGGTGCGGTGGAGCTCATTGTCGCACTCAACCGTATATTTTGTGATAAAAACGACCGGATTGTATACGACGTCGGTCACCAGTGCTACACCCAAAAGATTTTGACCGGTCGCAAGGATGGTTTTTCACTCCTGCGTCAAAAGGGCGGAGTGACCGGCTTTCCCAGCCCGAAAGAAAGTGAACACGACGCCATTATAACAGGTCATGGCAATACTGCGTTGTCCGCTGCTATCGGCATGGCGAGAGCAAAGAAGCTAAAGGGGGAGGACGGCATTGTAATCGCTGTCATCGGTGACGGGAGTTTTGGCGGCGGCATGGTCTATGAGGGCATGAACAATACCGCAGGGCTTGACAATTTGGTGGTGATACTCAACGACAACAAGATGTCGATATCAAAAAATGTCGGTTCAATTTCCGGCTATCTTAACAAACTGCGCATGTCAAAACAGTATACCGATGCGAAACACGGAACGAGCGAGACCTTGCACAAAATCCCCATGTTTGGAGACCTATTTATCAAGGGTATCAGCAGTGCAAAGGCACTTGTTCGGCAGGCGGTCTATCACGATACCTTTTTTGAGATGATGGGTTTTCAATATTTCGGGCTAATTGACGGGCACAACGTGGCGGAGCTATGTCGGATGTTCCACAATGTGCACCAGTTCGACACACCGGTTTTTATACATGTTATAACACAAAAGGGTAAGGGCTTTCGTGACGCTGAAAAAAATCCTAAGGCGTTCCACAGCATCTCACCGAGTGTATCAAAAAAATCCGGACAGGACTTTTCCTCTGTCTTTGGGGAGACGCTATGTGAACTTGCTAAAGAGGATGAGCGGTTGGTTGCAATTACCGCTGCCATGAAGGATGGCACCGGTCTTTCGGAATTTGCAAAACAGCATAAAACGAGATTTTTCGATGTAGGCATGGCAGAACAGCACGCGGTGACCTTCGCCGCCGGACTCTCTAAGGAGGGGATCAATCCCGTAGTTGCAATCTATTCCACCTTTTTACAGCGCAGTTATGATCAGATTTTGAACGATGTTTATCTCAACGAGGTGGATCTACTCTTTGCGGTGGATAGGGCCGGACTCGTGCCGGCGGACGGTGAGACACATCAGGGGATATACGACGTAAATTACCTCTGTCAGCCGCTCGGTTCGGTGGTTATAGCTCCCTCTAACTTTGCGGAGTTGCGCCATTGGTTAAAAAAACTTGTCGCAATGAAAGGCATTCGAGCGATAAGATATCCGCGTGGTGGCGAGGATGCTTCCCTTGCCGAGCATCCCTGTACCGGCAATGCGTTTGACAGTTTTCGCCCGAGTGAGCATAGTGCCGTCGCTATTCTTAGCTATGGCGCAATGGTGGCCGAGGCGGTCAAGACAGCGCATCTGCTTGCCGAGGAGGGGGTCGGTTGTGACGTGATAAAG
>CAYJMO010000001.1:20505-42460 GCA_964371365.1 uncultured Oscillospiraceae bacterium | reverse complement strand
AGGGACTGATTAACGAACTGCTCAACTATAATAAGATTGTAATACTGCATGACGACGTTGTTATAGGCGGTCTTGGGGAGCG
This sequence comes from uncultured Oscillospiraceae bacterium, assembly GCA_964371365.1. Taxonomy (GTDB): domain Bacteria; phylum Bacillota; class Clostridia; order Oscillospirales; family Ruminococcaceae; genus CAYJBH01. The sequence goes on along the minus strand of CAYJMO010000001.1, from coordinate 42,378 downwards.
GATATCCGGCTGGCTACAGGCGGCGGGATATGGCGGTGTTATATTCGATAAAGGTGTTGAGATTGCAAACGTGCCGACCGCCACCGTAAAAGAACTTCGGCGAGAGCTGTCGTTGGATGCCGTGTCGATTTCTGAACTGCTTCGGATACCAAAGGAGCAGGAGGAGTGATGGCGAACAGACTGGATCAACTGGTACAGGAGCGTTTTGATCTTCCCTCACGAGAGCGCGCGAGGTCGCTGATAATGCAGGGTCGCTGTTTTATCAACGGTCAACGCGCCGACAAGCCGGGTCAATCCGTTAAACCGGACGATGATATAACATTAAATCTGCCGACCGAACAGTATGTGAGCAGAGGGGCGTACAAGCTCAAACAAGCAAAGGAGCGCTTTTCCCTTGATTTTGTCGGCAAAACGGTCATGGATATCGGCGCGTCGACCGGCGGATTTACCGACTTTGCGTTACAAAACGGTGCTGAGGTTGTCTATGCGGTGGATGTAGGTTACGGTCAGTTGGACTATCGGCTGCGATGTGACGAGCGCGTTGTCTGTTTGGAGCGCACCAACGCAAGGTATCTCGAACCGGAGAAGGTTCTTCACAAGATAGATATCTTCACCGTCGATGTCTCATTTATCTCGCTCTCCCACATTTTTACTCTATTTAAAAGGTTCACCGACGATGATTTTATTGCTGTTGTACTTATAAAACCGCAATTTGAGGCAGGTCGTGAACAGGTTGGGAAAAATGGTGTGGTGCGCGATGCAGTGGTTCATCGTGAGGTCATCGAGAGGGTGTTGTCCTTTGCAGATGAAAACGAGCTTTTCCCTTTTGGGTTGTACCACTCGCCGATCAAAGGACCAAAAGGCAACATCGAATTTCTCCTCGCACTGTCAAACCGACCGTTTGACCTTTCACCAAATGTAGAGGAGATCGTGAAAAACGCACATTTCGAGCTTTCCATGGAAGATAATAGATGAAATTTCTCGTAATAAATAACCCGAACAGCGATCTTTCAAATAAGGTCGCCGAGGATATAAAATCGCTCTTTAGTAAAAGAGGTATTGAGTGTGTGTGCACCGACCGTGATGATCTGCCGAGCGATGATTTTAACTTTGCGATAACGGTCGGAGGGGACGGGACATTGTTGCACGCCGCCCACCTGTTGATGGGCAGGGAGATACCTATTGTCGGAATAAACGTCGGTCGTCTTGGTTTTCTGACCGCCCTGACAGCCGACAATCTTGAGCGATTGACCGAGCTTATCGATGGCAGTTACCATCGTGAGGAACGAATAACCCTCTCGGCGAGTTGTAGTGACAAAAACCTTGTCGCGTTGAATGAGTTTTTATTCGCCGGCAGTTCGGTCGGCAAGACGGTGGATGTTTCGGTACTGTGCGATGGGATAAGGGTGTTAGATTATCGCGGCGACGGGGTAATAGTCTCCACTCCGACCGGCTCGACCGCCTACTCACTGTCCGCCGGAGGACCCATCATCGACGTCAACCTAAAGGCGATAACCGTCACCCCGCTCTGCGCCCATAGCCTTGGCACACCACCGATGGTCTTTTCCGCTGAACGGACAATAACGGTCAGGATAAGTTCCGGCAGTGCACCGGTCAAGCTCTGCGCCGACGGACGTGACGAGGTGATTGTGAATGACGATGTAGCGATTTGTTGCAGTGACAGGACTACACCGCTAATATTTTTTAATGAAACAGGCCAGTTCGCCGCCATAGATAAAAAACTACGCAGAAAATATAGTCATTCAACTTGAAAAACGACATGAGATTACCGAGCAGAAATTTCGCCTATCAAGGCGTGAGGATATTGACGACAACGCAGATAGACGGAATTTCTGCCGGGAAGATGTGTTGGTTTTTAAGTTGAAGGACTAAAAAATGAAAGGACAACAAAACAGACCATGCTTTGTGAGTTGATAATCGAGAATATTGCCGTGATCGAGCGGGCAAGCGTGACCTTTGAGAGAGGGTTTAACGTCTTGACCGGTGAGACCGGTGCCGGCAAGTCTATCGTTATCGACTCGGTGGGAGCACTTCTCGGACATCGTCTGCCCAAAGATGTACTGCGCACCGGCACACAAAAAGGGAGCATATGCGCTGTCTTTGAAAAGGTGCCAAAACAGGTATGTGATGTATTGACAGAGCTCGGCTTCGAGCCACAGGAACAACTTATTATAACCCGTGAATTGACCGCGGACGGCAGGGGGACGGTTCGCATTAACGGACGACCGGCACTTGTGTCTATGCTACGCGAGTTCATGCCGAATCTTTTAACCATACACGGTCAACAGGAGAATTACAATCTTTTGACCCCTGATACACAGCTGAAGCTACTCGATCGATACGGAGGAACGCAGGAGCTTAAAAAGCAGTACAACAGTGTTTATAGAGAGCTTTGTGAGCGGATAAAACAATTGGATAACCTCACAAAAAATGAGGAGGAGAACACAAAACGTGCCGATCTGTTGCGTTTTCAGATTGACGAGATTGAAAAGGCGGCGTTTAAAAAGGGTGAGCCGGAGGAACTCAAACGACGACACAACCTTTTAACCAACCTTGAAAAGATAATAAACGGTTATGTCGGCGCGAAAGAGACACTCGGCGAAGAGCAATATGGGACATTATCGTCATTGACTACCGTGGTCAATTCACTGTCCGGTGTTCCGGAAACACAGATAGAGGGTTTTAAACAGCGAGCGGAAAATCTGTTTTTTGAGTTGCAGGAGCTCCATGTTGACATATCCGGTGCCCTGGAACGATGTGAGGCACAGCCGGGCGAACTTGATACGGTGGAGATGCGCCTCGACGAGCTATATAAACTGCGTCAGAAGTATGGCGATGATCTTGAGGATATAGAACGATATTATAACGAAGCCTCAAAAGAATTATCCATGATAGATAACAGCGAACAGGCGATATCAGAGTTAGAGCAAGACATTGACCGGCTTGGTCAACAAGCGAAGCAGCTTGCGGCAACCCTCACAAAGGAGCGAAAAAAGACGTTTTCAAAACTTCAAAAGGAGATTGTAAACTCACTCGGTGAACTTAACATGCCGGGTATGCATTTTGAACTGCACTGTGAGCACCGTTCCCTTGCACGGGATGGCGCGGATAACATTGAGTTTTTGATTGCCACCAACCCCGGTGATCTGCCGAAATCGCTCACCAAGATAGCCTCAGGCGGTGAACTTGCCAGAATAATGCTCGCCATTAAAAACAGTCTTGCCGATGTTGACGACATGCCGACCGTCATATATGATGAGATTGACACCGGTGTATCCGGTTCATCGTCCTATAAAATAGGAAGAATGATGCGACGAACCGCCCAAAATCGACAGGTGCTTGCAGTGACCCACTCGGCACAGCTTGCCTGCTTTGCTGACAACCACCTATTAATAGAAAAATCCACCGAGAAAAATTCCGCCTCCACCCATATAACCCCCCTTGATATGGAGGGTAGGACACTGGAGCTTGCGCGGATAATGTCGGGGGACAGCATAACACAAACCGCCAAGGCAAATGCCGAGGAGCTGATAAATACAGCTATGAAAGAATAAAAAGAAAGAAAGTTTGAAAATAAATTTTCAAACTCCGAGTTTTATTCCTTTTCAGTGAAAGACGCTGAAATTTCGCCACCATGTGGCAAAACCGTAAAAAAACATCGAGAGAGGAATGGTAATAAGAATGAAAATTTACGAGGAATTACAGGCACGCGGTCTTATCGCACAGGTGACCGACGAGCCGGAGATAAAAGAGCTTGTTAACAATGGCAAGGCGGTGTTCTACATCGGCTTTGATCCGACAGCGGACAGCCTACATGTCGGACACTTTATGGCTCTTTGTCTGATGAAGCGACTACAGATGGCGGGCAACCGACCGATAGCACTGCTCGGTGGCGGCACCGGAATGGTGGGTGACCCGTCCGGCAGGACCGATATGCGTGACATGATGACCACCGACACCATCAACCATAATATTGCCTGTTTTAGACGTCAGATGGAACGATTCATCGAGTTTGGCGAGGGCAAGGCGATGATGGTTAACAACGCCGACTGGCTTTTAAAACTAAACTATGTCGAGCTTCTTCGTGAGGTGGGTGCGTGTTTTTCCGTCAATAGAATGCTCGCCGCCGAGTGTTACAAGCAGCGCATGGAAAAGGGGCTTTCCTTTTTCGAGTTTAACTACATGATAATGCAATCCTACGACTTTTTGGAGCTATTCCGTAAATACGGCTGTAACATGCAGTTTGGCGGTGACGATCAGTGGAGCAATATGCTCGGTGGCACCGACCTCATCCGACGTAAACTCGGGGAGGATGCATATGCCATGACCATAACCCTCCTGACCACATCGGAAGGTACCAAGATGGGCAAGACCCAAAAGGGTGCTGTCTGGCTGGATGCCGAAAAGACGACGCCTTTTGAGTTCTTCCAATACTGGCGCAACGTCGACGACAGCGATGTCATCAAGGTGATGAAGATGTTGACCTTTATGACGCTGGACGAGATTGCAGAGTATGAAGGCTTAGAGGGTGCGGACATAAATAAAGCGAAGGAAAGACTTGCGTTTGAGCTGACCGAGCTCGTCCACGGCGAGGAGGAGGCTCAAAAGGCAAAGATTGCCACCGCCGCACTGTTTGGCGGTGCCGAGGGAGGGGAGGTTCCGACTCACACCCTGCCGGAGGACAAACTCTCGGACGGTGAGGTTGGAATTATAACTGTCCTTGTCTCGAGTGGTCTTGCACCATCGGCAAGTGAGGCGCGCCGCCTAATCCAACAGGGCGGAATCTCGACGGATGGCGAACAGATAAAAACGCACACCCATACCTTCACCGCCGAGCAGTTAAAAGAGGGTGTGCTGGTCAAAAAAGGGAAAAAGCAGTTCTGTAAAATAGTGATTTAAAACTATTCTTCCATAAAGTAGGTCGTTGTATTTCGATTAGACTCTGCGCTGGAATAGCAAAAACGATCCATGTGATCCCCAAAATAGAAATAGTCTATCTCGCGTTTTACCTCGGCGTCCTCCAACGAGCCAACTATAGACAGCTTTACCTTCATTTTTTCCGGTATTATGTTTTTTATGTAGACACTGACATTTTGACCCGGGTGGAGACCCTCGACCGGTTCAGCGAGCCCCGAAAGATTTGGAGCGAGTTCAATAAATACGCCGTAATCCTCGATACTGCGCACAATGCCGACCACCGTCTCACCGGCTGAAAAACGTTCGACATTCTCGTCCCAACTGCCGAGCAATTCCTTAAGCGAGAGCAGAAAACGCCCCCTTTCATCCCGTGCTTTTATGACGGTTCGCAGGGTTTGTCCTTTGTAAATGCGATCACCCGGCGTGCCGATGCGTGACACCGAGAGGCAGTCGATGTGCAAAAGTCCAGGAATGCCACAGCCGACATCACAAAAAGCCCCGTAACGCTCAATGTGTGTGACCTTGCAATCTATGATGTCACCGATGTTTTTTTTGTCAAGATATTCGTCACTACACCTCTGTTGTGCCTCTCTGCGAGAGAGGACAAAGAGCGGTTTTGGGAGAGAAAAATCGATACTTTTTATCACAAAGCAGATTTTTTGACCTATCTTGGAGAGCACTGCGATATCCTTGACCGCCGAGTTGTCACGATTATAGGCTGCCTCTTCAAACGGCATGACCGCCTCATATCCTGAAAACTCGAACTTTATCCGGCGATTGACATCGAAAAGTAGCGCGGTAGACTGCAATATTGTCCGCTTACTCCTTGCCAAAACGAGTTGTTCGATACTGAGCGATGCCGCTTCCGGGAAATCCCCCTCCAACCTATATTCCATATATACAACCATTCCTTTCTGCAATAGATATTTAGCACATATCAAACTATATGCACCGATATAAAAAAATATTTGCAATCGGTAAATTTTTGATTTACAATATCCACAAAAAATGAGGAGTTATGTTCGACAAATTAAAAGAGATTAAAAACAGGTATGATTTTGTGGCGGATCAGGTGGTGCGCCCCGAAATCATTTCCGACAATGAGCAGTACCGCAAGTTGATGAAGGAGCACAAAAACCTAACACCGCTGATGGAAAAGTATGACGAGTACATTGCCAGCTCGAACGAGCTGGAGGAGGCTAAGGGTCTTTTAGACGAGGGCGGTCTTGATTCCGATTTCAAGGAGATGGTCACAGCCGAGTTTCTATCCGCTAAGGAGCGTTGTGAGGAGCTATCGGAGGAGATAAAATTCCTGCTCATACCAAAAGACGAGAATGATGACAACAACACCATTGTCGAGATACGCGGTGGTGCCGGTGGAGACGAGGCGGCACTGTTCGCCGGCAGTCTTTTCCGAATGTATTCCATGTACGCCGAGCGAACCCGCCTGAAGGTGGAGATACTCAACGCCAACGAGACCGATTTACAGGGCTATAAGGAGATCAGCTTTTTGATTTCGGGCGAGGGTGCATACGGACGACTTAAGTTTGAGAGTGGTGTTCACCGTGTGCAACGTGTGCCGGAGACGGAGACGCAGGGTCGCATCCACACCTCCACCGTTACGGTGGCGGTTCTGCCGGAGGTGGAGGAGATTGACTTTGAAATTAACACCGCCGATGTACAGGTAGATACCTTTCGAGCATCCGGTGCGGGTGGTCAGCACGTCAACAAGACGGAGAGTGCGATTCGCCTAACCTACCTGCCTACAGGACTTGTGGTGGAATGTCAGGATGAGCGTTCGCAACATAAAAACCGTGATCGTGCCTTCAAAATCCTACGCAGTAAACTATATGAAGAAAAACAGCGTGAGCAGGCGGACGCTATCGCCAAGGAGCGCAAAAGTCAGGTCGGCACCGGCGATCGCAGTGAGCGTATTCGTACCTACAACTTCCCTCAAGGACGCCTGACCGACCATCGAATTGGGCTTACACTCTATAAATTGGAAGCAATCATGAACGGCGATCTTGATGAGGTAATCGACTCGCTGATAACAGCCGATCGTGCCGAGAAACTTAAGGCAAGTGAGGGTGATGAGTAGTCGCGAACAGACAACGATGGTTCTACCTGCCGATAAAACCGGCGCGGTGCGTGCGGCACAGCTTCTCAACGATGGTGAGGTGGTCGCACTGCCGAGCGAGACGGTCTACGGTCTTGCGGCAAGATGTGACAGCGAACAGGGGATCAAGAGGATTTTCGAGGTGAAGAATCGCCCTGCCGATAATCCTTTAATACTGCACTGTGACAATGTTGAGATGGTCTTGCGCTATGCAAAAGATCAGCACGAACGACTGAAAAGACTTGCAGAAAAATTCTGGCCCGGCCCGTTGACCGTGGTGGTCAAACGCAACGATAATGTCCCGGACAGTGTGACAGCCGGTCAGGATACCGTCGCCCTACGCATACCGGATAATGAGGCATTTCGTGAGGTGATATCATTGTGCAAGGTGCCTATCGCCGCACCATCCGCCAACATATCAACCTACCCCAGCCCGACCGACGCCGAGGAGGTTTTGCGGCAACTCGATGGCAAAATACCGCTTATATTGAACGATGGTCGATGTGAGGTGGGGGTGGAGAGTACTATAGTTCATCTTGACAAGGATGGTGTATGCATACTCAGACCCGGTGATATAAATGCTTCCGAGATTGAGGATTTTTTGGAACTTGAAATCGCCACCAAAAAAGGTAACACACCGACAACTCCCGGCATGAAATATCGTCACTACGCTCCGAAAAGTGAGGTTGTTTTATACTGTGGAGAAGATTTCCCCAATTTTTTAAAGGGGTGCAAAGGTGAATTTGGTGTCGTCTGTTTTGAAGAGGAAAAAAATGATATAACGGCGAAATGTTGCATAATAATAGGTAGGGCAAACGATGAAAAAGAGCAACAACACCGCCTTTTCAAGATACTAAACTCTCTTGATGGATACAAGGTTGAAAGATGGTATATACATACCGACCGCAGATTTGAGGCGATCTATAACCGCCTGTTTAAAGCCTCGCAGGGTAAAATTTTACAAGGATAATTCTATTTAATGACTATAATCGGTATAACCGGTCGCTCCGGCAGTGGCAAATCGTCACTGAGTGAATTTTATCGCTCCAAAGGCTTCACCGTAATTGATTGTGATGTGGAGACGGGTGTGGTTCTGCAAAAAGGATCGCCCTGTCTTGACGAACTCGCCGCGGCGTTTGGCGATGATATTCTTAATCAAGACGGGACACTCCAGCGTCCTATCCTTGCCGAAAGGGCATTTGTCGATAAAAAATCTCAAAAATTGCTCAACTCCATCACCCATCCTTATATAAACCGTCGTGTTTTGGATAAACTAAATGAGGTGGCAAAACGTGGCGATGAGCTTGTCTTTATCGATGTACCGTTGTTGATAGACTATCCGCTCGAGCGTTACTGTGACCGTGTGGTAGTTCTTCGCACCCGTGAAGAGATAGCAATTGAGCGACTGCAAAAAAGAGGGATGTCAAAGGAGCAGGCAAAAAAACGACTTTCGACCCAACATTCTACGGCACGGCTTGTTGCGGCTGCGGACTATGTTATCACCAACAATTCGGGACGGGAGGAGTTGGAGCAAAAGGCACGACAACTGCTCACAAAGTTGGTATCCATCGGTAAAAAAAATGCAAAAAAAACAATACGACGCCGACGAGTTCCGCACATGGTTAAACGGTGGTTGCCGTTATTGTTTTTCCCCATAATTGTTATCGCTGTCCTACTGATAACCGGGCAACTCAATTTTATTGAGGAGGAGGTATATCAGCTCGGATATGAAGAAAGGGTTATTGAGGTGTGCGAGATCTATGACCTCGACCCATTTGTAATTTTTTCGGTGATTAAGACGGAGAGCAATTTCCAGCCGGATGCAGTTTCAAATGTCGGTGCGCGCGGACTTATGCAGATTACCGAAATAACATTTGACTGGATACAGACTCAAATTGATAAGGAGAATCAGTATACCTACGATGACATGTTCGATCCGGATGTCAACATACTTTTTGGAAGTTACTACATCAGTCGGTGTCTTGAGCGTTATCACGGCGATCTTGACACGGCGGTCGCCTCCTACCACAGCGGTTGGGGGACGGTGGACGAGCTGTTACAGAACAGTGAATTCAGCGACGATGGCTTGACCCTCGATGTGTTCCCCTATGAGCAGATGAACCACTATGTAAATAAGATTAACGCTAACTATGAAAGCTATATAAACATTTATAATGAAAGGGAATGAGATGGCAAACAAAAAAGATAAAAAGGAAAAACAGGATAAGAGTTTATTTATTGACCGTGACAGCTACCGAGCTTTTGCCGAAAAAAACTCCAAAAAAATTACCGAGCTTGCTGCAAAGTACATGGATTTTCTTGCAAACGGGTATACCGAGCGCATGTGTGTGGCTACCTCGCAAAAATTGCTCACAAAAAACGGCTTTTCAGAGTACAGCCCGGGTGAAAAATTGACGGCAGGGGATAGACGCTACTTTAAATCGGGTGAGAGTGGTATCATCGCTTTTATAGTCGGCAATAAAAAGCCTAAAGAAGGAGTGCACATCATTGCCAGTCACATTGACTCGCCGCGACTTGACCTAAAACCCATTCCATTGATAGAACAGGATGGCACCGCATTTTTGAAGACCCATTACTACGGCGGTGTGCGCAAATACCAGTGGGGCGCAATTCCGCTCGCACTGTGCGGCATTGTCTATCGAAAAGATGGAAGTGCGCTTGAGCTCAATATCGGAACAAAGGACACCGATCCGGTATTTACCATCATGGACTTGTTGCCTCATCTTGCGGCAGAACAGAGCAAAAGGACGCTAAGCGACGGTCTTAAAGGGGAGGAGCTCAACGTTGTCGTTGGCGGTCTGCCCGATTTTGAGACCGACGAGAATGAGGCAGTCAAGCTTGCGGTGCTGAAAATATTGAATAACGAGTACCAAATCACGGAAAATGACTTTATCCGTGCCGAGTTGGAGATTGTTCCGGCGTTCAGACCCAGCGATGTTGGCCTCGATCGATCGATGGTGGGAGCCTACGGTCAGGACGATCGTTCCTGTAGTTATGCCGGTCTGCGCGCCCTTTTAGAGCAAAAAACACCGGATAAAACGGCGATGCTTGTACTCGCCGATAAGGAAGAGATAGGTTCGGTCGGTCCGGCCGGTCTTGGTGGCGATTTCTTAAAAAATCTTCTCACCGTACTTGCGGGCAACCCCGCCGACTATATGATGCTCATTAAAAATAGCTTTGTCTTCTCCGGCGATGTTGCGGCGGCGTATGACGGACGATTTTCAGCCGCCTTTGACAAAAACAACTCGGCATTTTTAGGTCACGGTCTTGTGCTGACAAAATACACCGGTTCGAGAGGAAAGGGTGGTTGCAACGATGCCAGCGCCGAGACGATGAGCTTTGCAATGAGGGTTATCGAGGAGAGTGGCGCTTCCTACCAAGTATCAGAACTTGGCGCTGTAGACGCAGGTGGCGGCGGTACCGTCGCAGCATTTCTCGGTGATATGGGGCTTGCTACCGTTGATATCGGTGTCGCTGTTGCATCCATGCACTCCCCATTTGAGGTGATCTCAAAGGCTGATTTGTACGCACTATTCCTTGCCTATTCCGGATTTTTTGCGGTTAAATAGTCTCACGAAATAAAGCCTGCCGGAATACATTATATTAAGACAACAATAAAAATGGTGTATTATGGTAGGCTTACATATCTTTTTTAGTGCTGTGTTCATGTTCGGGATATGGTACATTATGCTGCTACTGATTTCCTCGTTTGACAGATATCGAGAGGAAGAAAAAAGGCTAAGAAAGGAAAAAAACAACGAGTATAGAGGGCACGATTCAGAATATAATCTTCCAAAATCCTGACAACGGTTATACCATTGCGGAGATTGTGCATGACGGCAAACAGCTGACGGTGGTTGGCAGTATGCCGCTACTCTGCGTCGGTGAACTGCTCACCGCCGATGGGAATTATACCAGCCACCCAACCTATGGCAAGCAGTTTTTAGTATCAACCTACAGCACAGAGCTTCCCACCGATGAAAACGGAATAAGGCTCTATCTTGGAGGTGGTATACTCAAGGGAATCGGCATTGTGCTCGCCAACCGAATAACAGAAAAGTTTAAAGAGCGTACCTTCGAGGTTCTTTGCACCGATCCTGACAGTCTTGCCAAGGTTAAGGGCATCAATCCGGAAAAGGCAAAGAAGATCTGCAAGGAATTTAACCAAAAATTCAGTCTGCGTGAGGCGATTGTTCAACTCACCGCCTACGGTCTGTCGGTTCAGGTCGCCATGTCGGCATACAACGCCTACGGTGCGTCTGTGACCGAGATTATAAGGAGCAGCCCTTATCAACTTTGTAACTATCCTGTTTTGCTCGACTTTATGCTTGCCGACAAGATTGCACGACAGTTTGCTTTTGATACCGACATGGAGGAGCGGATTGTTGCGGGAATATTTCATGTTATCCGCCACAACAATAATAACGGTCACACCTGTATACCACAACATCAACTGCTACCAACAGTCTGTGATTTTTTAGGGGTGGAGCCGGAACGCGTCGACGATGTTTTTGAGCGCCTTTGTGACATAGAACGACTTAAAACGGTGGAGACAAAGGGACGGTTTTTTGTCTTTTTGCCCGATTTTCTATACTCCGAGAGAGAGATTGCATCTCGTCTGATAGAACTTACAAAACGATGCGCACCCGAACTATCCGATATTGAGGGTAGGATTTCACGGTTGGAGCAGGTAGATGGTATTACCTATGAAATGCTTCAAAAAAAAGCGATAGAAGGTGCCATGAACAGCGGAGTTTTTGTGTTGACCGGCGGGCCCGGTACCGGAAAGACCACTACGGTCAATGCAATTATATCACTACTTGAACAGTCGGCACAGCGCACCGCACTTGTCGCCCCGACCGGGCGCGCCGCCAAGAGAATGACGGAGCTCTGTTCCCGCGAGGCAACAACAATACATCGTCTGTTGGAGGTCAATTTTAACAACAAGGAGGAGTTGACCTTTGTACACAATGAAAATAAGCCGCTCAAGGTCGATGTTGTTATCGTGGACGAGATGTCGATGGTGGATATCTTTCTGTTTGAGGCACTGCTTAAGGCATTGCCAAAGCACGCTCGGCTAATAATTATCGGGGACAAGGATCAGCTGCCATCGGTCGGACCCGGCAACATCCTGCGCAGTATTATCCTATCGGGAGAGATTCCGACCGTGTCCCTTGTTGAAATTTTTCGACAGTCGGAAAGTAGCTTGATTGTCAGCAATGCCCATCGAATACTTCGCGGTGAGCAACCAACCTGCGATAACAAAACAGGTGATTTCTACTTTTTGGAGCAGACGGGGGAGCGAGCTCAAAATACGGTGTTGGAACTTGCCTCGAAACGCCTACCAAAAAGTTACGGCTATAACGGCATGACCGACATACAGGTGCTCTGCGCGACCAAGGTCGGACCGCTCGGAACGATCACACTTAACAGTCTACTACAAAATATTCTAAACCCACCATCCGAAGAAAAGGCGCAGGTGAGCGTTGCGGATAAAATTTTTCGTGTCGGTGACAAGATCATGCAGACGAGAAACAATTATGACCTTACATACCAACGAGAGGACGGACGAGAGGGGACAGGTGTTTTTAACGGCGATATAGGCTATATAAAGATGATAGACAAACGCCGCTCGATCGTCGAGGTCACAATGGACGACCGAGTTTACAGCTATAACACCGATCAGATGATAGAGCTGGAACATGCCTATGCCATAACGGTGCATAAAAGTCAGGGCAGTGAGTTTACTGCCGTGATTATGCCGTTAAGTGACATCCCTCGGCGACTTTGCTATAGAAATCTGTTATACACCGGAGTGACACGTGCACGTGAACTGCTCGTTACGGTAGGGGATCGCTCGGTCATCTCCGATATGCTCTCAGACAATAAATCATCACTTCGATATAGCCTTATCGGGGAATTTTTGCATGAAAGTGACTGAGTTTATTATGAATTTGCTCTTTCCTAAACGTTGTATGTTCTGTAACAACGTCATAGGTTTTATTGTGGAGTGCGACAGATGTGACTATGGTGGTCAACGATTTTCGGACGGCTTGCTTAGGGTTGATAATAAGCTTATACAATCGCTGGATGGACTGACAAGTCTATATAGATACGAGGGCGTCATAAAGCAGTGTATTAGCCGAATTAAGTTCGCCGACGATCGACAATCCGGTCGTGAAGTCTCAAAGCTTTTTGCAAAGAATTACCCAAAAGGACTATTTGCTGATGTCGATTTTGTGATGGGTGTGCCGGATTATAAGCCTAAGGAATATTCACTGTCAAACGATTTATTGACCGAGCTGGTCAATGGTGAAAAAATACCGATTTATACTGGTGTAAAAAAAATTAAAGAGACTCAAAAACAGCACGATCTTAATAGGGCACAGCGGTTGAAAAACCTAAAAAATGCCTTTTCCTGCACCCAAAAGGACTGCATAAAAGGCAAAAATATACTGATAGTAGATGACGTGCTGACCACCGGGAGCACGGTGTGTGAGATTGCCGGACTGCTAAAACGCTCCGGCGCAAAGAAGGTCTATGTCTACACATTTGCTGCAACGCCTGATTAAAGCCTAATCCCTCTCGCATGGTAGAACATATATTGCTGAATTACGCCGGCAAATCCCTCATATAGATGGTGGGGGAAGTTGCCGCCGTAGTATTTTTCCACCGTTTTAAGTATCCATACATCCTCCGGAAAGGCGGCAAGCCTATGATAGCCGAAAAGTCGTACACAGTTCGCAACCTTAACTCCGACACCATTAAACTCAAGTAGAGCCTGCAACAGTGTGTCATCATCGAGGGAATGGAACTGTTCAAGCTCGACCTTACCCTCTGCGATATCTCGAGCCGTCGAGAGAATATATCGCGCACGATAGCCGACCGAACAGCTTAAAATCTGCTCCATGCTACACCCTGCCAATGCCTCGGCAGTAGGGAATGTGTATATTTCGTCCTCGATCTCCTCCCCACAAAGTCGGCAGAGTGCCTCGATAGATGTTTTAATTGCCGGAATGGATTTTCTCTGTGAGATTATAAAGGAAATTAAGGTTTCAAATAGTGGCTGATGTAAAATTCTGATTCCAAAACTTTCATTGACCGCATCGGTCAAAAAAATATCGTCAGTAGGAACAGCCTTTGTAAACGTAGAATAGTCGGTTTCAAGGTCGAAATAATGCCCCCAGAAATCCTCGATCTCTTTTTGGTTGCAGTAGAACAAAGCAGTGTCTTCGCTCAGCTGTTTTAATCTTAAAATTCGATTTCCGACAACCGTTTGATAGAGGTCATCATCAATACAGTTAAAGCGAAAGCACTGCCCACTGTTGGCTATCTGTGCGACATTAAAATTCTTAACCTTTAATTCAGTCATATGATCACCTATAGATGCTCTTTACAAGAAATTTTATCGATTACTAATCTTAAAATGCAGGTGATATCCATCAACTTATCGTCCAGTTCCCAGTCCTCTTTTCCGGTACACTGCCTCATAATTGAGCGCATACCCTTTATTTTTTCTACTTTGTCGTTGACGATAAAGATGCTCCCGCTCCCGATTATGCTCTGAAACGCGGCGGAATAATCACACGCTTTTTCACCGGAATTTAGCCGATATCCAGCGTCGAGTTCAAGACCAACACGATTATTTTCTGCGATTATGTCTATCTTTCGCCCCTCTTTTGCACAGTGAAAGTAGAATGTTCTTTGTCCATTCTGTTTTTCATATCCAAAATTCATCGGTACAATGTACACTTCAGCACCGTCATAGAACCCCAAACGACAGTACTCACAGCTGTTAATAATTTCGTCAATTCGCTCGTTTGAGAGAATTTCTCTGTCTTTACGTCTCATTTTAATTATTACCCCTCATTTGTGTTTTCGGCGTGAAATAAGATTAATTTTTGCTAAAATATATCAATCTTCAATTCTTCCGGTGGCTGTGACGGTGACTTTTGTTCCAAGATCCACCTTGCCGCCGTCCTTTGAAAACGCTTCATTCGCATTGACCATATCGGTCAAAGTCAGTTCACCGAGTGCCCCTCGCTCCCTTGCCTTTTCAACTGCAAAGGAATGTGCGATCTTTTTCGCATATTCTACTGCCTCGTCAAGTTCTTCAAATATAGTCGGATCACTGTCCACCGAATGGATAGCAAACCCCTCCATAAAACCGTCTTCATAGACCGGAGTCACCTCGACACTGACCGTTGAGGATATGTCGGCAATGATTGCACCAACTGCGTTTGCCACCTCGGCATGTTCCGGAATTACATAGTTAGCACCGAGCATTTCAGCGACAGTTTTCAGGAATATATGTGTCGGAGCACCAATGCCTACGAGTGTGGCGACAGTCGAAAAGGATAGTTCAAAAAAGGATTTTTTTCCAATCTTTTTTGCCCTGTAATCGGCATCAATTGCAGACATCAGATCGTTTGGGACTGAATTTTTAAAGATTAATGGGTGGCTATAACATAGCAAGACCCTCACAATATTGCGATAGAGTTTAAGGCAGACAGCGTCATAAGCGAGGTCGCAAAAAGCATCTATGCTTTGCGGTGTGTCGTCAAGCCCGAGTTTTTGCATCAGGTATCTTGCACCGAGGATAGAGGCATTTGCGTCGTGCTGTGTGAAGTCCCCTTTGATATGCATGATATCGGTTGGGGTGAGACCGCATCTCATGATGATGCCTTCGTCCTCCAATCTTGCGCTGATCTTGCCGTAAGGGTCGGCGAGGTCGACCGGAAGAATTTCTTTTTCCTGTAATCGCTTAATGAGATCTTTTTCATTAGAGTAGTATCGTTTTATGTCATCGGGATTTCTTGTAAGGATAAAAAATTCATGTTGTGGAAGATTATTTTCAACATAATCCTGCAAAAGACAGTCTAATCTATCGATAATTTGAGGATAAGATTTTGCAGCTATACATAGTGGCAGAACACGTCGAGGGCTGAGCAACAGTTCACCGCCCTGTGACATAAGTCGACTGTCACCACCAAGCCCGAATGTGTCGATATAGACTCCCTTAACCTGTGTTAAAAAGCCGCCTATTCGTATATTGTCGGTCATGGCAGGATTGCCGCCCGACACTATGGATATGTCGGTGGTAGTTCCACCCATGTCGATTATCAGGCTGTCGGGGCAGTCGCTGAGTTCGCATCCACCGACTATACTTGCAGCAGGTCCGCTTAAAATAGTTTTGACCGGATTTTTAAGTGCATGAGAAGACTGCATAAGGCTGCCGTCACTTCTCACCACCATAGTTTTAAGGTTGAGTCCTAATTCATTGACCGCATCGGTCACTGCATTTGTAAATTTCTCAATGACCGGTAATAGTTTGGCGTTTAGTTGAGCCGTAACACCTCGTTCTAATGTGTTGAGCTCCCCTGAAAGCTCGCTCGCCATAACAAAGGGTTTATCATATTGCTCACATATATACTTTTTTGCAACCTTTTCGCAGATAGCGCCGTTCTGAGTTGCATAGGTCGCCGATACGGACAAGGCCTGTGCGTCGAGAAACCAATCGGAATGCGCCTTCAATACGGCGGACCAGTCGGGATGATTTATTACCTTGCCATCAAGACTGCAATTGTTTTCAAGGCAGAGTATGTTATCGTATTCCAAACCATATTTTTTGTCAGCACCCATCCATTCAAGTGAGCGTCTATCGGAACCTATAAGAATAAGTTTGGCACGTCCACCCTTATTCTCAACACATGCGTTGGTAGCAAGGGTGGTGGATAGGGAGAGGATGGTTGCCTGTTTACAGAGTTCCATCGGCAGTAACAGAAGTGAATTCTTTATTCCTACACTAAGATTTTCCTTAGTGGTCAATGACTTACCTTTTGCAATGACCATACCGGTCAAAAAATCAAATATCACCGCATCGGTGTATGTACCACCCGTGTCTATTCCTATACCGTATTTCATGTCCTATACCTTTTTAGCGTTTTTATATATCATGCTTTGTTCCACTGCGACGGCGTCACATCTCTCGTTCATGGGATGTCCGGCGTGACCTTTTATCCAGTGAAAGTTAAGTTGATGTATATCACAGAGCTCTAAAAGCACAGCCCATAGATCGGAGTTTAACGCCGGTTTGCCGTCCGACTTTTTCCATCCCTTTTTTTGCCAGGATTTAGCCCAACCTTTTTGAAGAGCGTCTAAAACATACTTTGAGTCACTGTAAAGCTCGACAGTGCAGGGCTCGTTAAGTGCCTGAAGTGCAGAGATGACACCCATCATCTCCATTCTGTTGTTGGTGGTGTCTGCTGCGCCACCCTTGACCACCTTTTCATGCTCGTTATACCTGATTATTGCGCAATAACCGCCGGGTCCCGGGTTGCCGCTACAGGCTCCATCGGAATAAATATTAACTGTTTTCATGAGAATCCTTTTATTGATAGAATAAAGGACATCATACAGTCATTTTTTGTATGATGTCCTCGTTATAAAATTAAAAATTACAGCGATTGACCGCTCTTTTTAGCCTTTTCCATACGTGTACGCAGGTCGTTGAGCATCTTTTGTTTTTCGTCCGCAAAATCAATTTCACCGGCGGACTCCGCTTCCGGCTCGATCTTTTCCTCTTCCGGCTCGACATCCTCGGTTGCTTTTTCCTCGGCAGGTTCCTCGGTAGGGGCTACAACAAGCTCATCCTTGGCACTGACGGTGGTAAAGAGGGGACGGGGCTCGGTTTGTTCACTCGGCTCGCTGACAGAAGAACCAGAATCATCAGAGGGGTTGCCGGCATCCTGCGGAATTTCAATGTCGGAGAAGTTGACAATGTCCTCAATACTCTCGTTGACCTGATCGGTCATTTCTGTCGGTTTGATAATCTCAACAAAACCGATTATCTTAGCACCGTCGTCAACGGTGAAGTTACAGGCGGATAGGTTGCCTTGTATGACAGCATTCTCACGGATAACAGCATGTCCATCGATGCGCACATTGCCTTTGATCTTGCCGTTAAACTCAAGGGAAGAACCGAATATATTACCCACGACAACAGAATTGCCGGATACAAGTATATTTTTGTTGGAGTTGATATCTCCTTTTACTGCGCCATCGGTGATGGTGACGTCATTTGCCTTGATGTTGCCATCAACCTTGCCCTGTAATTCTACGGAATTTTTGCTGAACACATCGCCCTTAATTCCACCGTTAATAATTATTGAAGATTCTGCGGCAATAGTGCCGACGATAATGGTATCTTCGGTGATTACGGTTTCATTTGTCGAGGGTTTAGATGCAAATCCGGCTGTGCCACCTTGGTTGAACATATCTAACATTATTATCCTCCGGTAAAGTCGAAAAAAGCCATTTATTAGGTTATTATTTGTATTTTAACATAATATATCAAGTTTTGCAACATTAATTTATGAAAATATATTGATATTATTATTTGCAATTTATGGTGTAGATATGTTATAATAATACAAAAGATAATTTTGGAGTAGCACAATGCCACAGACCCTATATCCGATAGATGCGGATTATATAATGCAAAAAAAACGCTCGATACTACGTGAGCTTAAGGCATCCGGCGAATTTGCAACCAAAAAAATAGTAATACTATCCGGTTCAACCGTTGGAGAGCTGGAGGCTATTTTGCGCATCTTTCTATTGGATAACGGAATAGAGCCGGAATTTTTGATCGGAGGGTATGATAGGTTTTATGAGGACATCGTCTTTGACGATGGCACTATAAGAGACTTTGCGCCCGATTTAATCTATTTCCACACCACATATCGTAACCTTAATTTTCCGCCCTTCGCGCTCCAAGAGCAGGAAGCGATCGAGTATGCAAAAAGCGAATTTGAGCGTTTTTCCGGCGCTTTCAATGCCGCATTAGCATTCAACTGCCCTGTCATATGCAACAACTTTGAGCTGCCACCGTACCGCCCTGCCGGCAATGCGGAGGCTCGTTTTGCAGGGGGGAACGTGAGATTTGTCAATCGTATGAACAATCTTTTGGCTGAACTTGCTCAAAATTCTAATCTGTACATTAACGATATCAACTATCTTAGCAGCTATCACGGACTTGCCGCATGGCATGACGAGACCATGTGGTATGCCTATAAGTATGCTTTTTCACTACGAATGATACCATATGTAGCACACAGCCTTGCCTCTATAATCGGCGCAATCTATGGAAAGAGCAAAAAGTCGTTAATTTTAGACCTTGATAATACACTGTGGGGTGGGGTTATCGGCGATGACGGTGTCGACGGAATTGAGATAGGAAAAGAAAGTCCGCTCGGTATGGCTCATCTTGCGCTGTGCGACTATGCACTGCGATTGAAGGAACAGGGCGTCATGCTTGCCGTCTGTTCCAAAAATGAAAATGAGGTAGCACTCTCCGGTTTTCAGCGTGATGAAATGCCGCTTAATGCAGAGGATTTTGTTAGTTTTAAGGCAAACTGGACCTCCAAAGGGGAGAATGTCCGCGAAATTCTCGGTGAGATGAATATCATGCCTGATGCCGCTGTGTTTGTGGACGACAACCCAGCCGAGCGACACATGGTCTCGGGGGAGATAGAGGACATCTGCGTTCCGGAGCTTACGGAGGTGGACAGCTATGTTTCCACCATCGACCGTTACAACCTCTTTGAGGTCGCGGCGCTTAGTGATGACGATAAAAAGCGAACTGAGTTTGTAAGAACAAATCTTGAAAGAAGTAGGGAACAGAGTTCTTTTGTTGATTATGGAGATTATCTCAAAAGTTTGAATATGACCGCGAAGATGACACCGGTTAACGATGGTAATCTGGAGCGCGTAACCCAGTTGGTCAACAAAACAAACCAGTTCAATATGACAACACGGCGTTATAACGAGGGTGAAGTGAGCGCATTGACCGATGTGGTCAATAAAATAACCTTGGTGTCCACCCTTTCCGACAGATTTGGTGATAACGGTATTGTTAGCGTGCTTTTTGGGAGTATTGACCTTGTGGTCAACGAGTGTGAGATAGACCTGTTTATAATGAGCTGTCGTGTTTTCAAAAGAGATCTTGAGTTCGCAATGATAGATACCCTTGTAGAGGAGCTTAAACAGCGCGGTGTTGTTAAGTTGAGGGGGATTTATCTGCCTACGAAAAAGAACAAACCATGCGCCGACTTTTATGATAAGGTGGGCATGACCGTCACCGAAAAGACCGATGAGCGTACTGTCTATGAGATGCAGATTGCGGATTACAAACCGCTCTCAAAACATATAACAATTCACAAGATTTAAGAAAAGAAAGGAACTTGTATGAACGAATTAGCAATTTTAGAAGCAATTCAGCCGATTTTTCACGACGTGTTTGACGACGATAGTCTTGTTATCACCCGCACCACCTCTGCGGCAGATATCGAGGATTGGGACAGCTTGGAGCAGATTAATCTGCTCACCGCGATGGAAAAGAAGTTTGGTGTTAAATTTAGCCTTGGTGATGTGAGAGGGCTTCAAAATGTAGGCGACCTTGTTGACCTGTTGGTGAGACTGACTGCATGAACAATTATAGCATAGAGACGATAAAGGTGGGGGACAACGCTGAGTTTGAGCGTGTGATTACCGCCGAAATGATGGAGAAATTCCTCGAAATTACCGGAGATAACAACCCACTTCATATCGACGAGGAATATGCTCGTTCCAAGGGTTTTGGTGGTAGAGTGTGTTACGGTGCACTCTGTTCCTCATTCTTTTCCACCCTTGCGGGTGTCTATCTGCCGGGAAAGAGATGTCTTCTACACAGCATCGACAGCAAATATAAACAACCGGTCTTTATCGGAGACCATCTCACCGTCAAAGGGACGGTCACCGAGGTAAACGAGCTTTTTAATGTTATCACCGTCAAAGGGAGCATTGTCAATCAACATGGGAAAACGGTGACCAGGGCGGTCATTCAGGCTGGAATTCTCACCGATTAGAAAGGTATAATCCATGAAAAACTATCTTATAACCGGAGCATCTTCCGACATAGGCATGTCGCTCTGCCGTGCACTTGCACCGAATGCGGATTTAATCGTTGCAACCGCCAATAACGGTTCTGAGTCTCTGTCCTCTCTTGGAGAGGAGCTCACCTCAAAGTATACAAATCTTACATTTTTGACCATCACGGTCAATCTTTCGATCGCTGAAAATGTTGAAGAGATGTTGTCGGAATTTGCTGAAAAGGGAATTAGCTTTACGCATTTTGTCCACCTTCCTTCGTTACGTCCGATTAATGCAAAGTTGAAAAAGTTCGATTTTGAACGGTTTTATACCGATTTCGAACTGCAGGTAGGCTCCGCATTACGTATCAGCCGCCATATTATGCCAACTATGGCGAAGGAAAAATATGGACGTGTACTATTTATGCTCACCTCCTATATCGACAATCCACCTAAAAATATGACCTCCTATGTCACGGTTAAATCTGCACTTGCCGGACTTTGCAAGAGCTTATCGGTTGATTTTGCCTCCTTTGGGGTTACGGTCAACGGAATTCTTCCCTCTATGGTCGAAACGAAGTTTTTGCAGGATACCAGCAATCTGATCGTTGAAGGTGCGGCGGAGGCACACCCGATGGGTCGCAACGCGACGGTGGAGGACATAGTGCCGGCGATGGAATTTTTGCTGTCCGATGATGCCGGATACATCACCGGAACAATGCTTTCGGTCAACGGAGGGTCCTGAGTTGGCCTATAATTTTAGGCTCGCAAGATTCGACGAGCAGACCGACATCACCGACTTTCTCAACAGACACTGGGGAGAAAAACATCCTCTTTTAAACAATGTACGTTTAAGAGAACACTACTTTTGTGACGACGGTAACTTTA
>CAYJMO010000001.1:0-20495 GCA_964371365.1 uncultured Oscillospiraceae bacterium | reverse complement strand
GAGATTGCCGCCGTAGCAGGGTTTATCTACTCTAATAATGAAAAATCCTGTGCGTTCATTAGCATATGGTGTGCCGACAAATCTCACGGCGGTGCCGGGTTGGAACTTATGGACAGAATGAAAGAGCTAATAGGCACCGATATGATATGCTGTAATAATATCCGACCAAAGACCATACCATTTTATGAGTTTTTAGGGTACACAGCAGGTAAATTCACACATGCCTACATGCTTTGCGAGCGTGATAGTTATCAACTTGCGATGGTTCAAGATTGCAACATCTCAACACCATGCGAGAGCAAGGCAAAACTTATCCTCATGAATGATTTTGACGATAGCTTATTGAAAGTTATATGCAAAAACCTTGCGGTGAAAAAGGATGTGAAATATTTAAAACATCGGTATGTCGACTATCCCTTTGCAGACTATCAATTATACAGATTAGAGGATGATTTGACCATTGCGGTCATTGCTATCAGAACAATCAATGTCGGCCATTCTACAGTAATTAAACTTGTTGATTATATTGGGGATCCACAAGGGATTGTCCACCTTGGTCAACCGCTAAAAAAATTGTTGGAAGAACACAAAGCAGATTTTTTGGAGTTTTACAATGTCGGTATTTCCCGGGAAATATTAGAGCGCGCCGGTTTTGCGATACGTGATGAAATGGACAACAATATAATCCCGACATATCTTGAGCCCCCCGACATTAAAAACGTTGATTTTTATTATTTTACCGACAGGGTTGACGGTTTTACCATGTACAGAGCGGACGGTGACGGAGACCGCCCGATTGTAATATAACACATTTAGAAAGGATTATACGGTAGATGCAGTACAGCGAACTTTCAAAGGAACAACTTAACACAGAATTAGCCATATTAAACGAAAAATTTTCTAAGATTAAAGAACTCGGGCTTAAACTCGACATGTCGAGAGGTAAGCCGGAGGCAAAACAACTGGACCTGTCGATGGGTCTACTCGATATTAGTGAAACATGCTCGCGAGATGGCATTGATGCTCGAAATTATGGCAATTTGGAGGGTATTCCGGAGGGGCGTGAGTTTTTCGCCGACCTCATGGAATGTTCTGCCGAGAATGTCATAGTAGGCGGTAACTCCAGCCTCAACCTCATGTACATCGTATTTGAGATATGGTGGCGAAAAGGATTTGACGGTTGCCCCGCACTCTCAACCCTTGATAAGGTCAAGGTGATCTGTCCCTCACCCGGCTATGACCGTCACTTCACCATTACGGAACATTTTGGTGTTGAGATGATTACCGTAGCGATGACCGAGGACGGTCCCGACATGGACGAGGTGGAAGCGCTTGTCTCGAGTGACGACAGCATAAAAGGTATCTGGTGCATTCCGCAGTATTCCAACCCGCAGGGGTTTGTCTATAGTGATGAAACGGTTGAGCGTCTCAGTAACATGAAAACTGCCGCCACCGATTTTAAAATACTGTGGGACAACGCCTACTGCGTTCATCATTTAATCGACAACCCGATTGAGGTAAAGCCGTTGCTTGTCGAGGCACGAAAATCCGGTAATGAAGACCGTGTTTTTATGTTTTGCTCAACCAGCAAAATAACATTCGCCGGTGCCGGAGTCGGTGCGATTGGCGCCTCTAATGAAAATATCTCCTATATATTAAAGAACATGAACCCTATGACCATCAGTTTTGACAAGATGAATCAACTCCGCCATGTCTTGTTTTTAAAGGATAAAAAGACTGTTTTGCAGCACATGAAAAAACATGCAAAGATTATGAATCCGAAATTTGAACTGTGCGCAAAGTATTTCACCGAAGAACTTAAAGAATGTGGCAAGCTAATTGACTTTACAGACCCTAAAGGTGGTTATTTTATCAACTTCGAGGCGATGCCCGGCACCGCAAAAAGATGTGTTGAGCTCTGTAAGGAAGCGGGAGTTATCCTAACACCTGCCGGCGCATCCTATCCCTATGGACTTGACCCGAAAGACACCCACATTCGTATAGCACCGACCTTCCCTCCACTTTCCGAGCTTGACCAGGCCTTGCAGGTGTTCACACTTGCGGTGAAGATTGCAACGGTGCAGAAATTGCTGGTTCAATAAATATAAATTATCGTGCTATTTCAAAAAACTCATAAAATTTCCCTCCATGGGATTGACTGTTTGTCAATTATTCGCTATAATTAAAAAGTTAGATATTTCGAGGAATTTTAAAAAGATATGAAAAAAACCGGAAGAATATGGTTTTTCGTTGTCGCGATCTTTATAATTGCTCTTGCTTACACTGCGTTTTTCGGCATTTCCACCTTTTATGGTGACACCGAGACACAGTATATCAAGGGTGCAAACGACATACGATTCGGCATCGACATCAGGGGTGGTGTTGACGTGACATTCATGCCTGCCGATGGTTATGACGCGACCGACGAACAGCTCGACAGTGCAGAGAGTGTTATAGAAACACGCCTTGTGTCGCTGAATATCACCGACTATGAACTCTATCTCGATTACAATATGGATAGGATTATCCTGCGTTTCCCTTGGCGCACGGACGAGACCGACTTTAATCCCGAGGCCGCTATTGCGGAACTTGGGGCGACCGCTGTGCTTACCTTCCGTGAGGGCACCGAGACGGATGAGCTCGGTATGCCGAGTGGCGTAACTGCCGAGAACATTATTCTCGATGGTGAGGACATTATCAGTGCTACTGCCGGTTATGATGAGACCGCCTCCACCGGATCGGGGCAGTTCCTTGTAGAACTTAGAATGAACGACGAGGGCGCAGTGTCCTTTGCAGAGGCGACCGAGCGACTTGCCGGAACCGGCTACATCTCCATATGGATGGACGACACCATCGTCTCCGCTCCCTTTGTGCAGAGTGCAATATCGGGAGGAGAGGCTGTAATCACCGACATCGCCACCGCAGAGGAGGCGACCACCCTCGCGAACCAAATCAACTCCGGTTCGCTCCCCTTTAAGATGTCGGCAGAGAGCTTCTCCACCATCAGTCCAACCCTCGGTGCATCGTCGTTGGAGGCCATGTTGATCGCGGCGGTTATCGCATTCATCCTTGTCGCTATCTACATTATTATATGGTACAAAATCCCCGGTGTTGTTGCGACCATAGCCCTTTTAGGACAGACGGCGGCGACCATCGCGCTTATCTCCGGTTACTTTGTGGTATACAACAGCTTTACGTTAACACTGCCCGGTATTGCCGGAATAATCCTCGCCATCGGAATGGGTGTGGATGCAAACATCATTACTGCCGAGCGTATTAAAGAGGAACTTCGCTCCGGCAAAAGTCTGGACGGCGCAATAACAGCCGGTTTTGAACGCGGACTTTCTCCCATCATTGACAGTAACGTGACCGTAATCATTGTCAGCATTATTTTAATGGGTGCATTCGGTCCGACCAACGGGTTTTTCGCGACACTTCTCACCCCGATATTCTTTGCGTTTGGTCCGTCCACCGCAGGGGTTATCTACTCGTTTGGTTATACGCTGTTAATCGGCGTGCTGCTCAACTTTGTGATGGGTGTTTTTGCCTCCCGCATTATGTTGCGCAGTGCCTCCAAAATAAAGCCCCTACGCAACCGGAAATTTTTTGGTGGAACTACAAAATAAATAAAACTTTATCTTAAAACCTTGAGAAAGGGAATGACAAAACAAATGAAACTTGATGGACTTAATCTTGTTGCAAAACGACGCGGATTTTTTATAGTCTCCGCCGTATTAATAGTGCTTATTTTGGGCTACTCCGCTATCTTCGGTGTGAAAATGGACATAGAATTTGAGGGTGGTGCACTGCTAAACTATAGCTATGTCGGTGATGTGAATGTCGAGGAACTCACGGCGGACTTCTCCGCCTCGCTTGAACGTGATGTTACAATTCAAACCGGTTCTAACAGTGTGACCGGCGATAAAACCGCGGTGGTGGAACTGCCCGGTACCTCGGTGGTCTCGCCCGAGACCCTAACCCAGCTAAACGACATGCTTGCCGAGAAATATCCCGATAATAACATTACCTCGCTTGAGATATCCAACGTCAACCCGACACTCGGCGGTGAATTTTTCGCAAAGTGTCTTGTGGCGGTCGCGGCGGCTTTTGTGTTGATAATGATTTATATTGCTATACGTTTTAGAAATATCGGTGGTATACCTGCCGGAATTATGGCCATAGTAGCTTTGATACATGACCTCATCATTGTATTTGGCGTTTTTGTAGTGATGGGAATACCGCTCGGCGGTAACTTCATTGCGGTTATGTTGACCATTCTCGGCTACTCCATCAACGACACCGTTGTGGTCTATGACCGTATACGTGAAAATGAGGGTATCTACAAAAACAAGATGGACTTTGAGCCGCTTGTTAACCTTAGCATCAACCAATCGCTGGTGCGCAGTCTTAACACAACAGTCTCCACCATAATCGCACTATCTTCAGTATCCATCGTTGCTGTTGTCTTTGGACTGGAGAGCATATTCACCTTTTCCTTCCCGCTTATAATAGGTATGCTGTCCGGTGTTTACAGCACAATCTGTATTGCAGGTCCACTGTTCGTAGAGTGGGAAAATCGCAAATCAGCCAAGAAAAAAGCGGCAAGGGCATAGTTAATAATGAAAATTGGAGTTTCCACCGCCTGCTTTTATCCCGAAAGGACCTTTGACTCACTTAAAACACTTGTGGATAACGGGGTTAAGGATATAGAAATATTCTTTAACACCGACAGTGAGACCTCGGCGCAGAGTTTGGAACTTATCACAAGGACGGTGGATGATGCCGGGTGCAACATCTGCGCAGTCCACCCCTACCATTGTGCCTTTGACTGGTTTTACCTTTTCACCGGTTATGAGGACAGGATAAACGATGGAATTGCTATGTATCAACGCTTTTTTGAAGCGGTGCGCTTTTTGGGGGTCAAGATTGTATCCTTCCATGGGGAGCATAAAAACAGTATTTTATCTCCTCAAAAGAGTTTTGAGATAATAAAACGGCTTGCCGACACAGCAAAAAAGTATGATATAACCCTCTGTCTTGAAAATGTGGCGCGCAATAAACTGCGCAGTGCCGAGGATATATCCGACATTCGACATGCATTTGATGACAATATTGCCTTTACTATAGATATTAAGCAGGCGAGACGCTCCGACGAGTCCCCTTTGTCGCTCATAGATGCCGCAGGAGAGTGTTTAAAGCATCTGCATATCAGTGGTAACTCCGACGAGAACGATTGCATTGCTCCTAATATAGAGGATCATGAAACCGTGGCTATTTTGGAGCGACTTTCAAAAAACAACTATGACGGTCATGTGATAATCGAGCTCTATAAGGATGGATATAGGGATAACGAGGAGCTTATCCGCTCCTACAACGAGCTAAAAAAATTTGTAGAAATTAGTCGAATTTGAACCCCTATCTTTTATCGTTGATACAGGTTATAATTTAACTGTAGAAACGATGAAAAGGGGAGATGATGAAAGATATTCAACTGCTTGATCGGGAAGAGATAATTGAAAATAGCGCAAAGATATGCTATAAATTATCGTTAATAGACGACGGCTACTGTCTGTCGGTTTCGATCAACGATGCAACCTACTATGTCGATAACTTTACCGTCAACCTCAATTTTGCACTATATGTTTACAATAGGTTGATTGCCGGTCGAGTGCATCCATGCCATCTGCGTGATGTCGTCGATGACCTTTTGGCGGAGTATGATCCCAATAGATGTTATCCGATCAGATCCGACAATATATTACAGTTTCAATGATGCCTGAACAACTACTTTATCCTTAAAATTTAGGCATATTGATATCGGGAGTTATGCCTATGAATCTTCACAAAGGACATCGCAAAAGGATGAGAGACCTGTACCACAATGCGGGGCTTGAGTCTTTGCCGGAGCACACTGTCCTCGAGATAATGCTCTATTATGCTTTGCCGCAGGGAGATACTAACGAACTCGCACATGAGCTGATAAACCATTTTGGCAGTATTCATGGTGTATTTGATGCGAGCTATGAGGAGCTTTTAAACTTTAAGGGCCTCGGCGAAGTTTCCGCCACCATGATAAAGTTCGTTCCGGAGGTTACATCGTATGTGTTAAGTCGAAAGGCTTTACAGCGTGGCAAGGTGTCGTCCGGAGTTGATGCCGGAGAATATTTTACCGCTCGATTGCTAAACGCAAAGTTTGAAGAACTGCACATGATGAGCCTTGATGCACGTGGTAGTATAATTAAATGTACCAAGATGCACGAGGGCACCGTCAATGTGGTGCAGATTGTGACCAGGAAGATCATGGCAGAGGCACTTTCCACCAACGCCTCGTCGGTGATATTGGCGCACAACCATCCGTCCGGCGTGAGTGTCCCATCCACCAACGATGTCTTTGTGACAAAGACCCTCTACAACGTGCTATACCAATCAAATATATTTTTGATGGATCATATAATCGTGTCCGGGAACAACTTCTCCTCCATGAGGGAGCTGGGGTGGTTTGACGGACTTGCTGTTTTTAGTGATGATACAATATAATGGATAATCAAATTTTTAAATTAACCTCCGAGTATAAACCCACCGGCGACCAACCGCAGGCTATTGATGCGCTGGTCGAGGGGTTAAACCTCGGGTATGATCGACAGACACTCCTCGGCGTAACCGGCAGTGGTAAGACATTCACCGTTGCCAACGTCATCGCAAGGGTGAACCGTCCGACACTGGTACTTGCCCACAACAAGATACTGGCGGCGCAGCTTTGCACCGAACTCCGTGAGCTGTTCCCGGACAATGCGGTGGAGTATTTCGTCTCCTACTATGACTACTATCAGCCGGAGGCATATATTCCCTCCACCGATACCTATATTGAAAAGGACAGCTCCATAAATGACGAGATAGATAAACTGCGCCACAGTGCGACCGCTTCGCTTTCGGAGCGTCGAGACGTCATCATTGTCGCGAGTGTATCCTGTATCTACTCGCTCGGCGATCCCATTGACTATCGTAGCATGGTCATTTCACTTCGCACCGGTGCTACCATAGGTCGGGATGGGCTGACTCGACGTCTTGTTGACTTGCAATATGAGCGTAACGATGTCAACTTTTCTCGCAACAAATTTCGTGTGCGTGGTGATGTGGTGGAGATTTATCCTGCCTATGCCGCCGAGGTGGCGATAAGGGTGGAGTTTTTCGGCGATGAGGTTGAGCGGATAAGTGAGATAACACCGCTGACCGGCGAGCGAAAATGTGAGCTTTCCCACGTCTGTATCTATCCTGCCTCCCACTATATCGTCCCGAGAGATAAGATGAATGCGGCTATACGGGAAATTCGCGAGGAGGCTGACGTACAGGTTAAAACCTTTACAGACGAGGGCAAGCTGATAGAGGCTCAGCGTATTGCCCAGCGTGTCAACTATGACATTGAGATGCTCACCGAGATAGGGATTTGTAAGGGCATTGAGAACTACTCGAGAGTACTTTCACGCAGACCACCCGGGAGCATTCCCTCGACGCTGCTGGACTACTTTCCGGACGATTATTTAGTCATTATCGACGAATCGCATGTTATGTTGCCACAACTTCATGCCATGTACGGCGGCGACTATGCACGAAAGAAAAACCTTGTGGACTTTGGTTTTCGACTTCCCTCCGCTTTTGACAATCGACCGCTGAAATATGAGGAGATTGACGAGCGTTTTGGGCAGACTATATATGTCAGTGCCACCCCTGCGCCATATGAACGCGAGCGCTCAAAGCGTATAGCGGAGCAGATTATTCGTCCGACCGGACTTATCGATCCGGAAATTTCGGTGCGACCTACCGAGGGGCAGATAGACGATCTTTTGTCCGAGATAAACGATACCATCTCCAAGGGACAACGGATACTTGTAACCACCCTCACCAAAAAGATGGCAGAGGATCTGACCGATTTTTTAATAGGTCATGACATTAAAGCGAAGTATATGCATCACGAGATAGATACCTTTGAGCGCATAAATCTCATTCGTGACCTACGCGGTGGCTCGATTGATGTTATAGTCGGGATTAATCTGCTTCGTGAGGGCTTAGACCTGCCGGAGGTTTCACTGATAGCGATATTAGACGCCGACAAAGAGGGCTTCTTGCGCAGTGAATCGTCGTTAATTCAGACCATCGGACGCGCCGCGAGGAACTCTGAGGGACGGGTCATCATGTATGGCGATGCACTCACCCGATCGATGGAACGCGCAATTACCGAGACGGAGCGACGACGCAACATACAAAAGGCATACAACGAAAAACACGGCATTACTCCTAAAACGATTATTAAGAGCCTACCTGAGAATACTATCAGCATATCCAGTGAGGCAAAGGAGACGTTTGAGGGTCGTAGATTGTCCCGCGCCGAGCGAGAAAAGGCGATAGACCAGCTCACACGTGAGATGAAAGAGGCGGCGAGGATGTTAGAGTTTGAACATGCGGCATTCCTGCGCGACCGGATAGAGGCTCTGCGAAAGGGCGAGAAGATAGATTAAAAAGGAAGTAAAACTTGAAAAACAGCAACATTGTAATAAAAGGCGCTCGAGAGCACAACCTTAAAAATGTGGATATAACATTGCCACGCGATGCACTTATAGTTATGACCGGACTGTCGGGGAGTGGCAAATCATCGCTCGCCTTTGACACCATCTATGCGGACGGTCAACGACGCTATGTCGAGAGCCTTTCCTCCTATGCACGCCAGTTTTTGGGGCAGATGGAAAAGCCGGATGTGGACAGCATCGAGGGACTTTCACCGGCGATATCCATCGATCAGAAGACCACCTCGCGAAATCCACGCTCCACCGTCGGCACCGTGACCGAGATATATGACTACCTACGTCTGCTCTATGCGCGTATCGGTGTGCCACACTGTCCTATATGTGGTCGAGTTATTG
This sequence comes from uncultured Oscillospiraceae bacterium, assembly GCA_964371365.1. Lineage (GTDB taxonomy): Bacteria > Bacillota > Clostridia > Oscillospirales > Ruminococcaceae > CAYJBH01. Next base: position 11,580 of record CAYJMO010000001.1, on the reverse strand, counting down.
CACAGCAGACGGTGGATCAGATGGTGGACGCCGTTTTAAAACTGGAGACCGGCACAAAATTTCAGGTGCTCGCCCCGATAGTTCGCGGTCGAAAGGGTAGCTATCAAAAGGAGCTGGAGGCGGCACAGCGAAGCGGCTATGTCCGTGCACGTATCGATGGCAGTATCTATGACCTTTCGGAGCATATCGAGCTTGATAAAAACTATAAACACTCCATCGAGATTGTGGTGGATAGGCTTGTCATCAACGATGATGTGCGTACTCGGCTCGCCGATTCCATCGAGACGGCACTCAATCTGACCGGTTCCAACGTGATTATAGATGTCATAGATGGCGAGGAACTGACCTTTTCCGGCAGTTATGCCTGCCCAGTGCACGGCATCGGGATGGAGGAGCTGACCCCGCGTATGTTCTCCTTTAACAACCCATACGGTGCGTGTGAAAAATGCACAGGACTTGGAACATTTTTGAGTGTCGATCCGGAACTTATCTTTCCAAACAAAAACCTCTCCATAGCGGAAGGTGCTGTTAAGGCGAGCGGTTGGGGATTCGGTGAGGGGACTATCGCCGAGATGTATTTTAAGGCACTGTCTCAAAAATACGATTTTTCACTCACAACACCGGTTAAAAAATTACCTAAAAAGGTTATCGACATTATTTTATTCGGCACAGGCGGTGAAAAACTGTTGTTAAAGCGCCAGAGCGAGTACGCAAAAGGGGAATATCTCAGCAGTTTTGAGGGGATAGTCAACAATTTAGAGAGACGTTTTCGCGAGACCGGCAGTGAGTGGATGCGAGACGAGATATCCTCCATGATGACCGACACCCAGTGCCCGAAATGCAAGGGCGAAAGGCTAAAACCTATCAGTCTTGCGGTCACGGTCGGTGATATAAACATCAGCAAGATGACCTCCATGTCGGTATCGGAGGCGGTTGATTTTATTAACAATCTAAAGCTCGGTGAGCGCGACAACATGATAGGCGAGCGGATACTCAAGGAGATTTTGGAGCGTCTGTCATTTTTGCAGAGTGTCGGTCTACAGTACCTCACGCTCTCACGTTCCGCCGCGACCTTGTCGGGCGGTGAGAGTCAGCGTATTCGCCTTGCGACCCAGATAGGCTCGTCGTTGATGGGTGTTCTATACATTTTAGATGAGCCCAGCATCGGCCTGCATCAACGTGACAACGAAAAGCTGATCGCGACATTAAAGCGACTTCGTGACCTTGGCAACACACTCATTGTGGTGGAGCATGATGACGATACAATGCACAGCGCCGATTATATCGTGGACATTGGACCCGGTGCAGGAAAGCACGGAGGCGAGATTGTCGCCTGTGGTTCTATCGACGATATTATAGCGATCGACCGATCCATAACGGGGCAGTACCTGTCCGGCAGGAAGTATATCCCGGTACCCAAAAAACGACAAAAGGGGAGTGGAAAGTCACTTAAAATAAAGGGGGCGACCCAAAATAATCTCAAAAACATCGATGTGAGCATACCGCTCGGCGTCCTGACCTGTGTGACAGGGGTGAGCGGCAGCGGTAAATCGTCGCTCATTAACGAGATACTCTACAAACGCCTTGCCTCCGAGCTCAACGGCGCAAGGATGCACGCCGGAGCGCACACTGATATGCTCGGTCTTGAGTACCTCGATAAGGTCATCGGCATCGATCAGTCACCGATAGGCAGGACACCGCGCTCCAACCCTGCCACCTACACCGGACTTTTCACCGACATACGTGAGGTGTTCGCCATGACGCCGGAGGCAAAGATGCGCGGTTATTCCACCGGCAGATTTTCCTTTAACGTGCGTGGAGGTCGGTGTGAATCCTGTGAGGGTGACGGCATAATCCGAATTGAGATGCACTTTTTGCCCGATATATATGTCCCATGCGAGGTCTGCAAGGGCAAACGATACAACCGTGAGACGTTAGAGGTGCACTATAAGGGCAAGACCATCTCCGATGTGCTCGGCATGACGGTGGAGGAGGCAGGGGAGTTTTTCGAGCATCTGCCAAAGATAAAACGAAAGCTAAACACTCTTGCCGATGTCGGACTCGGATATATCACACTCGGTCAGTCGGCGACCACCCTTTCGGGAGGCGAGGCACAGCGTGTCAAGCTCGCACTGGAGCTCGCAAAACGCGCGACCGGTAACACGATTTATATCTTAGACGAGCCTACTACAGGTCTGCATGTGGCGGATGTTCACAAACTTGTTTCGGTCCTCCAAAAGCTGGTGGAAAAGGGAAATAGCGTTGTTGTTATTGAACATAACCTTGACATTATCAAGACGGCGGATTATATTATAGATATGGGGCCGGAGGGCGGCGGTGATGGCGGCGAGATAGTTGCACACGGCACGCCGGAAAAGGTTGCGAAGAATGAGAGGTCCTACACCGGAAAATATCTTAAAAAACATCTGAAATAAAGAAGGGAGAGTATATGCCACATCCAACCAGTGAAGAGCTGAGCTATATAAAAGAGCTTAGTGAAGACTTTTTCGGCAAAAAGGATTTTACGTATTTTATTGACACCTTTGGCTGTCAACAGAATGTCAGTGACAGCGAGCATATCGGCGGACTGTTGGAGCAGATGGGCTATACCAAAGTTAGCTATAAGACCAAGGCGGACATAGTCCTGATGAATAGCTGTGCGGTGCGTGACCATGCCGAAATTAAGTTCCTTGGTCATGTCGGTGAGCTCAAACCGCTCAAGATTGTCAACAAAAAAAAGGTTATTATACTATGTGGGTGTATGTTCTCGAACGGTCGCAATGCCGCTACCATAAAGGAATCCTATCCCTTTGTGGATATCGTTGCCGATACCACATTGACCGAGAATTTGTATGAAACCTTGGCGGATTTTTTTGAAAATCCGAAAGAGAAGCTATTCCCTGAAAATGAACTTCCGGAAAAGGAGATAATAGAGGGGATAAAGGTCAGCCATGCGAGCCGATTTAATGTATCGGTGCCGATAATGTACGGCTGTGATAATCGTTGCAACTACTGCATTGTGCCGTATGTGCGCGGTGAAGAAGTCAACCGTGAACCGGATGATATCGTAGACGAGATAAAATCCGTTGTCGCGAACGGTGCAAGGCATATAACGCTACTCGGGCAGAATGTTAACGCCTACGGTCGCAAGCTCGACGAGGATATCGACTTTGTAGGGCTGCTCAAAAGGGTCTGTGCAGTCGACGGAGATTTTATCGTCAGCTTTTTATCCTCCCATCCGAAGTTTTTCACAAAGGAGTTGATTGACTTTATCGCCGCCGAGCCCAAGATGTGCCGAATGTTACATATTCCGGCGCAGGCAGGCAGTGACAGCGTCCTTGCAGCAATGGGAAGGGGATACATCTTTGATGAATACTTAAAGTTGATAACCTACGCAAAGAATACCATCAAGGGGGTTGGTTTCACCGGCGACATTATGATAGCCTACCCCGGTGAGACGGAGGTGGACTTCGATGCTACTCTGGAACTGGTGCGCCGTGTGGGCTACTATCAGCTATTTACATTTATCTTTTCAAAACGCCCCGGCACCCCTGCGGCTTCTCTGCCGGATAACTTGATCGGGGCAAAGAAGACCGACCGCATGGAGCGCCTGCTCACAAACCAAAAGGCAATTGCGGTGGAGGTTCTCTCCATGTTTAAGGATTCAGTCCTAAGGGTGCTTGTGGAACAGGAGGAAAATGGGATGTATATAGGCAAATACGGCAACTTTTTGTTAATCCGTTTCAGCAGTCCGCACAGGCAGATAAAAATAGGTGAACTCTGCAACGTATTTATCACCGGTAGCAGTGCAACTTCACTGACCGGCATAATGGAAGAGTAAATTAACCATGAAAGGAAAAATAATGACTACACTTGAAATGTTTATCGAGGCGGCAAAGGCGCTGCAAAAGGATCCCATCTATACCGAGGTGGAGCGACTGCAAACCGAGAATGACAACGATGTAGAACTTGTCAAAAGGATTGAGGAGTTCAACACCGCAAGGGGTGAACTCACAAACATGATGACCAAGGAGGGGGAGCCAAACCCAACACGCGTTGCCGAGCTCAACAACAAGGTACGCGAGATGTACACCGATATCATGGGCTCTAAGGGAATGCTCGAATACAGTGAGGCAAAGACAGATCTCGATCTCCTAGTGTCCCACATTCAAGCAGTCCTTGACGCGGCACTCAACGGCGAAGACCCTGCCACCGCCGAGCCAAAACAGCAGAGCTGTGGGGGCGGAAGTTGCTCCAGCTGTGCCGGTTGCGGTTGATTAAAATAAGGTTGGGCGGCCGATGACCGCCCTTATACCTTTATCGTGAAAACAGATCAAAAGAAATTAAGGAGCGACAATGCCCGGACTATCCCCGATGATGCAACAGTATATGCAGATAAAGGAACAACACAAGGATAAGGTGTTGTTCTTTCGCCTCGGTGACTTTTATGAGATGTTTTTTGACGATGCAGTCGAAATCTCAAAAGCACTGGAGCTGACCCTCACTGCGAGGGACTGCGGTCTTGCCGAAAAAGCACCGATGTGCGGTGTGCCCTATCACAGCGCCGAGAGTTATATCGCACGGCTGTTGGAGATGGGCTATAAGGTTGCCATCTGTGAACAGACCACCACTCCGGCGCAGTCCAAAGGGCTTGTAGAGCGTGAGGTGGTGCGTGTCATCACACGTGGCACCGCGAGTGAGAGTTCCATGCTCGCCGACGATCGCAACAATTTTCTGTGCAGTATCTTCATCGAGGATGAAAAAAATGCCGGCATCTGCTTTTCCGATGTGTCCTGTGGTATCATCTACCTCTGTGAGATAACCTCCGACCGACTGATACGGGACATTAGCGGTGAGCTTGCAAAATTTTCACCGACCGAGATAATAGCAAATCCCGATATACTTAAAAATACCGAGATAACCGATTTTATTAAACAGTACATTGCCTGCAGTGTCGAGCTGGTGGACGACAATATCTATGACGAGAATGTCTCGAAAGAGGTCATAGAAAAACAGTTTCCGAGCGAGGTGACAGGGGAACTACTCGCCGGCAAAAAAGGGGCGATCGGTTCTGTTGCGGCACTTGTTCACTATCTTAAACTGACGCGCAAGACCGGATTGTCGGGTCTTAGGAATATCGAACATTACAACCTTGACTCCTTTATGCGGATTTCGGCGCTGACACGGCGACACCTCGAGATAACCGAGACTATGCGCGCAGGCGAGCGAAAAGGCAGTCTTTTACATACCGTTGATGCATCGAAAACCTCGATGGGTCGGCGGCTTTTGCGCCTTTGGTTTGAGCAACCGCTCGTCTCCTCCACCCTTATAAACAGGCGGCTTGACAGCGTCGAGGAGCTTTTTTCCGACACGCTCGGTCGTGAAAAACTGCGTACATCCCTTTCAAAAATCAGCGATATGGAGCGTATACTCGGCAGAATACTATACAAAAGCACCTCGCCGAGAGAGTTGTACTCCTTTATGCAGACGTTGCAACTTCTGCCCGATATTAAGATGGATATTGCTAAATACACCTCCCCCGACCTTATTGCAATATACAGAAGTCTTGACACCTTAAAGGATATCTGCGAGTTGATCGGTGAAACGGTGAGCGACAAACCGCCGGCAAATGTTCGGGACGGCGAGCTGGTTCGTTCCGGCTACAACGCCGATGTGGACCGTCTGCGTGACCTCTCGGGTGGCGCTAAAAAAAGACTCGAGGAATTAGAGAACAGATACCGTGAGGAGTATGGGCTCAAAAAGATAAAGATTAGCTATAATCGAGTTTTCGGCTATTATATTGAGGTGCCGAACAGCTTCACCTCGTGCGTGCCGGAGCATTTTATCCGCCGTCAGACCCTCGCCGGTTGTGAGCGGTATGTTACCGAGGAGCTCAAAACACTGGAAAATGACATAATGGGTGCGCAGGAGAAATTGCTCGCCCTCGAGAGCGACATCTATGATAAACTTCTCTGTGAGGTGGCGAGCGCGAGCGGCAGGATAAGCACAACCGCAAACGCTGTCGCTAAGATTGACCTGCTCGCGACCTTTGCAGAGGTGGCGGTGCAGTATGATTATCGCAGGCCGAGTGTGGACGACTCGTCGGTCATCCTTATCAAAGCAGGCCGTCATCCTGTGGTGGAGCGTCAGATGCGTCGCTCGGCGTTTGTCGCCAACGATGTGACCGCCGACAATGTGCACAATCGCGTCCTGTTGATAACAGGTCCCAACATGGCCGGAAAGAGCACCTACATGCGACAGACCGCTTTGATAGTTCTGCTCGCACAGGTGGGCTGTTTTGTCCCTGCCGAGTCGGCACAGATAGGCGTTTGCGATGGTATATATACAAGGGTCGGTGCATCGGATGACCTCGCGCAAGGTCAGTCGACATTTATGGTCGAGATGAACGAGATGGCACAAATACTCAAAAACGCTACCTCCAAAAGCCTGCTTATCTTAGATGAGATAGGACGGGGAACCTCCACCTTCGACGGACTTGCAATCGCACGGGCGATCGTGGAACACCTCGCTGAGAATGATGTCGGATTTTATCCCAAGACCATGTTTGCCACCCACTACCATGAGCTCTGTATACTGGAAAGCCTTTACAGCAGTGTGAAGAACTACAGCATCATTGCGAAAAAACGTGGTGGTGAGCTTATCTTCCTACGCAAGATTGTACAGCGTGCGGCGGATGATAGTTACGGTATCGAGGTAGCAAAGCTTGCAGGGATATCGACCCGTATTACCGAACGTGCCGGTGAGATACTCACCGAGCTGGAACAGCACTCCGATGCACTGTCCGGCGCGGCAATTCAGCTCGGCTTTGGTGACCTTGGTGCTGCACCGAAAAGCTCGCAGGACGACAGGATTATGAAACGACTCAAAAATATTGTTCCGGATGCTCTGTCGCCGCTTGAGGCGTGGCAGATACTCTCGGAGCTCAAAACACTATCACTCGAGGTGGACGGCGATGAATAAGATAATTCGTGAACTCCCACCTCTACTACGGGATAAAATTGCCGCCGGTGAGGTGGTGGAGCGCCCTGCCTCGGTGGTCAAAGAGTTGGTGGAAAACTCGATTGATGCCGGTGCAACCTCTATTACGGTGGAGATTGTGCAGGGTGGACGGGAGTTTATCAGCGTTGCCGACAACGGTTCAGGTATTGAGCCGGAGTATATCAAGACCGCCTTTTTACCACATGCGACCAGTAAAATCTCAAACGACGATGACCTCGAGAGCATCACAACAAAAGGTTTCAGGGGGGAGGCGCTCGCCTCGATAGCCGCAGTGTCCGATATGGAGGTGGTCTCCAAAACGCAGGACTGTGAGTTTGCGACATGCTATAGAGTTGTCGGCGGTGTCGGTGGTGAGATAATGCCCGCCGCGCGCGATACCGGCACGACCTTTACCGTATCGCGACTTTTTTTCAATACACCTGCTCGGTTAAAATTCTTGAAAAAAGACGTCGCCGAGGGAACAGCGGTGGCGGACATTCTCTGTAAGGTTGCCCTTGCCCATCCCGTGATAGCCTTTACCTTTATTAAGGATGGGCAACGTGTTTTGCACTGCCGAGCAAACGGCGACCTCTTGACCGCAATAAATTCGGTGGTGGCAAAGGATATTCATCATTTTTTGCGACCACTTAACTATAGCGACAAAGGCTACACCATATCCGGATATGTCGGCACTCCGGACGGCGCAAAGGCGACACGGGCGATGCAATATTTTTATGTCAACGGTCGGTATATTAAGAATAAAACCTTTAATGCCGCTGTCGATAATGCAGTGAGTGGTGTGTTCCGTCAGGGCAAACACCCGATGGTTTTCTTATTTTTAACACTTTCTCCGACTATGGTAGATGTTAACGTTCACCCTGCGAAGATTGAGGTACGATTTGCACAGGAGCGGGAGATATTCTCCGCAATATATCGCGCCGTCAAGGAGGCTTTGGTCACTAAAGGCACAGAGGAACTCGTTTTACCGTCTCAATTTGATCGACAGGAAGTGGTACATCAGGAGGAAAAGTTCGATATTTTCGAGGATAAACCACTTGAAAAGACAATGCAAACAACCATCTCACCCACCACAAACACACCCGGTGTCATGACTCTTGCTTCACCGGTAATGACCTATAATGCACCTGCGAGAATACGCCCCCATACCAATATCGATATCGAATATATTGAATATGAACAGAGCAAGGAGGAGCAGGAACAGCCGGAAGAAGAGTTAAGTGAGACATATGAGCCGGAGATTTCAGCGCCTGAACCGGAGGCGGATACAAGAAGATACATTCAGCTTATAGGTGAGGTTTTTTCCACCTATATAATCCTACAGAGTGACGATGAGATACTGTTGATGGATAAACATGCCGCGCACGAGCGTATTATCTATGAACGACTGATATCTGCCCGACCAAGCGAGATTGACGAGCAGATGCTGTTGATACCGCTGTCAGTCGAGCTTGACAATGAGAGCAAGGCGACATTGCTCGATAATGCCGACCTGTTAAAGCGTCTTGGCATCGAGATTGAGGACTTTGGTCACGGCTCGGTGAGGCTTTATTCTCTGCCTGCCGATATTGATGGCTACAATGCCGAAAAACTGCTACTCCAGCTTGCACGAGGATTTATGACGACCGAGATGCCGGTTGACGAGCGCACCCGATGGGTATATCACTCCGTTGCGTGCCGCGCGGCAATAAAGGCGGGAGATGAGCTTAAATCGACCGAGATGATAAGACTGGCGCAGGATATCCTTTGTGGTGACATGCCGATGAGCTGTCCTCACGGTCGACCGGTATTTGTTAAATTCACAAAAAAGGAGCTTGAGGGACGTTTTGGGAGGAGCTGAGCGCAGAATTATAGTGGTCTGCGGCGCGACCGCAACCGGCAAGACAGGGATTTCGCTCCGGCTTGCAAAGCGTTTTGACGGCGAAGTTGTCTCGGCGGATTCCATGCAGATTTACAAAGGATTAGACGTCGGTACCGCCAAGGTTACAAGAGAACAGGCACAGGGCGTGCCACACCATATGATAGACATTGCCGAGCCGGATGAAAGGTTCAGTGTCGCCGACTATGCAAAACTTGCACGACCGATAATTGATGATATTTTACAACGGGGCAAAAATGTAATCCTATGCGGCGGTACAGGATTATATATCGACAGCATTTGTGACGGACGCGAATTTTTGGATATTGAGGATTCCCCCGACCTTCTCGCAAGCCTTAACGATACACCTACATCGGAGCTATATTCTCGCCTTGCAGGGTTGGACCCGGAATCGGCGCAGAATATCCATCCCAACAATAAAAAACGCCTAACTCGTGCTCTCTACCTGACCTTGCTAACCGGCAAGCCCTTTTCGATCATTGGCAAAGAGGCGATGCCGGATATAATACCATACAAAACGCTTAAACTCCACTGTCGATTTCAAGACCGCGAACTGCTCTACAAAAATATCGAGCGTCGGGTGGACGAGATGGTGGCGCAGGGGCTTTTAGAGGAGGCGAGGTATGTCTATGATAATAGAGATATTTTTATAACCGCCGCCGCCGCGATCGGATACAAGGAACTTTTTGCTTATTTTAAGGGTGAGATAAATCTTGAAGTGGCGATAGAGGAGATAAAAAAGGCGACAAGACACTACGCAAAACGTCAACTTACATGGTTCTCTCGATACGATGCAGAACTGCTCAACCCCACGAGTGACGAGTTCATTGAGAACGCGATAAAACAAACCGAGGAATTTTTAGTTTGAAGTTATTTAGAGTTCGACTGTTTAAATATCTTAAAAGAGGACTGCTGCTCCTCTTTATAATTCCGCTTGTCTACCTCGGCTTTCAGGTTTATTTCGCGTTACAGACCGGCTACATCACCCAGGTGGCCATAAAACATGAACTAAGTGAAAGTATCCCAACCACCGGCATTGCGGTGCGTGAGGAGATGGTGGTGGAGTTAACCACCGATGGATTTTTGCACTATCTGCCGACCGAAGGAGAGCGTGTGACTAAGGATAGCGTCTTAGCCTATGCTTTTGATGACATTGAATCGGCACAGAACAATGTTCAAATTTTACGTTTAGAGGAGGAGCTCGCCTCCCTCACCGCATCGGTCGACCTGCCGGATAATGTGACGAGTGACATATCAAACATGTCAAAACAACAGACCGAGGCATACTATGAGCTATTAAACGTCATCTATTCCGAGGATTATTCCACCATACATCAACCGAGCAACGAGCTTTTTGGAAATCTTAACAGAATGCAACTCGCGATGGAACAGCCCTGCGATGTGAGCGGTGAGATTGATAGACTAAACAGTACCATAGCTACACTCACGGCGAACAGTATTCCGTCCGCAACTATAACATCACCGGAGGTGGGTTATTTTGTCCGAGATTTAGACGGCGGCGAGGATATCTATGACATCGAGACCGCGACGTCATGGAATTCGACAACCCTTGCCACGGCGATTGAGGGGGCAAGTAGCCTTAGCGTCACACGGCAGGTAACCGGCAAACTGGTGCTGAACTATCAATGGGATTTCTATTGCCTACTTCCGGAGCTGGAGAGTGGTGCGCTACGGGAGGGATCAAACTATGAGATATCCTTTTCCGAGGCAGGTGGACAGGTCATACCTGTGGAGTTAGAACGTGTCGACCCTGCGGACGAGGAGGGCATGGTGCTATTACAGTTTACCTGCAAAACACTCACACCCGAGGTTGCGAAGATACGCCACACCTCCGCAGAGATTATCATAACCAACTTTGAGGGGATAAGGGTGCCGCGTGAGGCACTGAGGATAGTGGACGGTGAAAAGGGAGTATATGTCCAGTTCGGCAACCTAATCCAGTTTAAAAAGATAGTGCCGATCTTTGAGAATGAGGATTATATGCTACTGCCGCTGGAGAGCGATGCCGAAAATGAGGTAAAATTGTACGACGTTATTGTGGTGGAGGGACGTGATCTTTATGACGGAAAATTCTTATAATCATATACGAGAAAACATCAAACACATTGAGGAGAATATCTCTCGTGCCGCCGAGCAAAGCGGTCGCAATAGGGAGGATATAACCTTGCTCGCGGTTACCAAGATGGTGCCGATTGAGGCAATCTCGGTTGCTATAGAGTGCGGCGTTAAAACGTTCGGGGAAAATTATGTCAGTGAACTTGTCACCAAGGCGATGCGCCTGCCACGCACCGACCTGCACATGATAGGTCACCTGCAGACTAATAAGATAAGGCAGCTGTTGCCACATATTTCCATGCTACAGTCGCTGGACAGCATACGGCTCGCAACAGCATTGGAAAAACAACTTGCCAAGAGCAACAGTCGATTGGATGTGCTTATAGAGGTCAACATCGCAGGGGAGGAGAATAAGACCGGCATCTCACCGGATCAGGTGGACGAGCTTGCACATCTTGTAACAAAGAGTGAATTTTTGAGCCTCAGAGGGCTAATGTGCATCCCTCCTTTTGGCGAAAATGATAAAAATAAAAAATATTTTGAAGATATGTTTAATCTATATATTGACATTAAGGGAAAAAAGAGGCATAATATAGATAATATTGATA